>JASHRG010000041.1 GCA_030037495.1 Microcaldota archaeon
TATAACATCCATTACTTTTTTAACCAACTTTTCATCAGCAGTAACAAGAGTAGCATTCCTTTTCTGAGCGAAGAACACATACGAAGCATCATAGAACGAGATGTCTAATTTTGATGCTGAATTTACAACTTTCTCAATATAACCAGAAGTGCCCAGCACTTCTATGTTCTCAAAAACTTTTTCTGCATATTCTGCCATTTCTTTTTGTTGTGCTGCACCAAGTCTTTTGTGTATATGCGCTTCCTTCCACAGAATATTCCCAAATTCGTACTTTGCTAAGTATATTGTAAAGCCCTGGGCAAAATGCCTGAAATCTTTTCTGGATATTAAGGAATAAATCCCAGAAGAATCAAAGATATAGGTCATCTAGAATCACGGTCTTCTCTAACATCTGCAGCAATTTGTTTTTCGGTTATTACAACCCATTTACCTTTGTAAGCTTTGGCTCTCTTTTGTAACTTAACAAGCTCTTTTTCGCGTATAGCCCTATCAAATCCTTCTCTAGCTGCATCAGAAGGCTTTATTCCGAGCTCGCGCATCCTTCCTTTTACATCTTTTGGAATTCGTATAGATATTATTGTAGCTTCTTGCATGTTATCACGTAATACAATATGTATTATGTTTAGTAATATATTTATAGCTTTGCTCTCATCACCATGTCGTCTGCGACCTAGCTGCTTAAGCAAAATGGACAGCCAGTCTCGGGCCCCAACACAAGCTAGCGCAGGAGCCTCTCCAGCTCTCTCTCCTCTCCCCAAGCGCCCTCCAGGCGCCTCTCTCTCCAGGGCCCGGAGGGGTTGGCTAGGATACACTCATTCTCTAGACCAAGTTTTTCTAGTTCTTATGGAAGTATGCTAAGGAGCTTGCCTACTTCTCTTCCTGCTTGCGTCAGTCTATAAACTTTCACATTTCCAGGTACGCCAACTTGATCGACGTGCACCACATCAATTACTTCAGCAAGTTTGGCTTTAACAAGCTGGGGTGCTCTAGGAGCCCCTTGCAGAAGCTCTTTATCTCCCTCTTCCCAGTGATCTAGGAGGAGGGAGGAACATTGCCCCAGGTTGCCAATATCAATAAATACTTTGCCGAAAGACTATCATCGGTTTGGTGCGATTTCGATTTGGTATGAAGAGGGGTGATGGTGGCGCTCCCTTGGATAATGTAGACACTGCAATGGATACGACTGCAATTATGGAGAGAGAATACGATAGCCTCATTGAGAGCCTTAGGGTCCCTTCGGCTCTTGACCCAAAAACGCTTCACAGAACAGCTGCCAGGGCGTGGTTTTTGGCAGACTGCCTCAGGCTTGACAAAAGCGACAGGGACAGGCTGGAGAGAATTACAGAGCTTGCAAGGCAGATGGTTGAAAATGGCAGAGCGAGAAGGGGCATGGACGGGCAGGGGAAATTGCGGTTGTGAAAAAGAACAGCTGCGCAGCGTTTGCAAACGCTTAAAGCTTGTTGCTACGCATACTGATAGATTTCATGGATAGCAAGGAAGCGAAAAAAGGATTTGAATTTAAGGCAATTCACGCTGTGCTGATAGTCATAGTCGTAGCAGCTGTAATTGCTGCTGTATACTTTGTTGGGACCAGCAACGCAGCCCCGGCTGTGGTTGCAGATGGAGATAACGTTAGCGTGTATTATACAGGGTCGTTTACAAATGGCACTGTCTTCAGCACTAACATTGGGCAGCAGCCCTTCAACTTCACGGTAGGCGCGGGTGAGGTGATACAAGGCTTTGACCAGGCAGTGATCGGAATGAGTGCGGGTCAGAACAAAACAGTAACAATACCGCCTCAAGAAGGCTACGGTTTGGTGAACCAGTCGCTTATCGTGACAGTTCCATTGACGGTATTCGGCAACAGCACTGTGAGCGTTGGGGCCCCCATAACAGCCAGTGATGGAGATGGAGGCGTAAAGCAGGGAGTTGTAACAAGCATAAACGGAACAAACGCCACTGTAAACTTCAACTCCCCTCTTGCAGGAAAGACACTTGTGTTCACAATAAGAGTGGTTACGATAAGCAAGTGATGGCTATCTCTTTGCCTTCCAGTATTCTATGGTCTTCTTGAGCCCCTCTTCCAGTGAGTATTGGGGCTCCCAGCCCAGAAGCCTCTTCGCCTTTGAGTTGTCCCCTATTATTACTTTTGCATCAAGCGGCCTGTGGGGTATTGTATTCCATTTGATCGTACCCCTGAAGCTTGTTAGCCTTGCCGCTAGCTCTGCAGTCTCCCTTGTTGAATAGCCCTTCCCGGTTGATATTATAATAGCCTGCCTCAGTGCGTTCCTGTTGCCAAGCGCCTTGATATATGCATTAACATGGTCGTCTATGTATAGCCAGTCCCTGACCACGTCTGGGTCTCCAAGCATCACATCCCCATGAGCCAGCATCTGAGTTACTGTCCTTTCTATGAAGAAGGATGCGCTCCTCTTCCTCCCGTAGGTGTTCACAGCCCTGAGCACAGTGTATGGAAATGAGTAAGCTGCATCCATATACTTAAGATACAGCTCTGCAGCAACCTTTGAGACAGCGTATGGGCTGTTTGGCCTGAACTCAGACTCTTCTGTAAGCTTCTTGCTCCTGTCGCTTAGTGCTACGCCGTGCTCCTCTGTTGACCCGGTGAATATGAACTGCTTGAGGTTGGGCGCCTCCCTGTGGCATGATTCAGCGAGGTTTACTGTTGCGGTGTAGTTTGCGTTTGCCACTTCGATATAGTGGTCGTAGCTGTAGCTTACTGAGGTAAGCGCTGCAAGATGTATCACGTAATCTGGCTGCAGCTGCTTCACAAGGTTACTGACATTCTGGTATTCTGTCAGGTCTACCCTGTGGATCACCGCCCTTCCTTCCGCATCGCCAGGCTTCTCGTCTATGCCGTGAACTTCAAAATTCTTGTCCTGGCACAGCCTTGACACGAGGTTCTCTCCCACAAAGCCGTTGGCCCCGGTTACAAGTATCTTCTCCATTCTATCTCAGAATTATCTAACAGCACACTATTTAGAACTTATTTTCTTGTAGACCTCAATGGTCTGCCTTGCTACTTCAGACCAGAGGAAGTTCTTCGAGTCCTCCATTGCTCTCTTCCTTGCCTTCTCATTGTAGCCATTTCTTTTCAGCTCCTCTATTATCTGCGCCATGTGCTCCTCGCTTCTTGCCTCAAAACAGTGCCTTCTTACCTCTGGGGCAATCCTTGCGCTCTTCAGTATTATCACGGGCAGGCCGCGCGCCTTTGCTTCTATTGGCGCTATACCAAAGCCCTCGTATATGCTTGGAAACACAAACACGTCAAACGAGTCATACGTCTCTATTATTTTGCCCTCGGGGGCAATGCCCATATAGGTTATCCTTCTGTCGCCCCCTATCTGATCAAGGACCTCTCTTTGCGTGTAATTGTTCTTGCCCCAAATCTCAAATTTTATGTTTGGGTCCCTTATTCTTCTGACTGCCCTTATTGCAAAGAAGGGGTTTTTCCTGCCTATCAGTGCGCTTAGGTATCCAACCTTGAAGTTTTTTGAGTTCCTTCTCCAGTGCTCTCTTCTGTTCTTCACGAACCTTTCATCTATGCCTAGATTGACCATGAAAAGCCTGTCCTTGGGGAAACCCATTCTCAGGGCCTCCTTGTACGCCTGACTCGAGTCCGCAACAAGGTAATCCGACTTCAGCATTGTGCTTATGCTGCCGTTCACTACGGTTGCTCTCCATATCTTATCCTTGAGGGTCCTGTCCTGCACCCTGTTTATGTCGTCGTATAGCGCAACCTGGAACTCATATGCGGTTGTAAGCACCTTTGCCCTTCCCTTCCTGAGCGGGAAAAACGGATATGCAGGAAGGTTGTGTATTATGTCAAACTCGCCAAAGTCGGTGAACATTGTGCTTATAGGCATGCTAAGCCCAGGCCCTATTACGGGATACCTGTTGGTGTTGAAAGCCCTGACCTGTATGTCCTCTCTGCTCTTTGAGAGGACCTTGTGTAGCTCCTCGGAAGACCTGAGCGCACCGCCCATGCCGCCCTTGACACCTATAAGCGCAACCCTCATTTGCTCACGTTAACATTGCAAAATACAGTGTAAATTAGATGAGAAGGCTTTTATCTCCTTATGGCCCTGAGCCCTGGGAGGGCTTGGCCTCATTTTTATGTGATATTTAAGCCTTGGTGGACACATTTTTAAACTGCCTCAGCTCCTCGTCTATGCTCATGCCCTTTATGGAAGTAGCCCTCTCAGCTTTAGATATATTTAGGCCAAGCCTCAGGGGCCTTCTTGCTTTCTGCTTCAGTTCTGAAGTTGTAATAGGTTTTATAAGGTTACTATCAAGCTCGAATGT
>JASHRG010000042.1 GCA_030037495.1 Microcaldota archaeon
ATGTAAACATGGTCATCAAACGCATAGTATGGCCCAGAATATAGCACGTACGCAAGTATGCACCCGCCTACAAGTATCAGCCCAAGCAGCGCGAACGCTTTACTGTCATCAATCACGCAATCAATCTAGGCTTAGAATCCCGCGCTTATTAATTGCTATTATCAGCTACTGAAACCAGACTTTGACAACTGGCGAAATTTGCACAGACGGGGGCAAAGGTTGTTAAACGCACCATCTAACATATACAGCAAACAGTGATGTCATGAGGAGCTATTTTACGTCTGAGAGCGTTACAGATGGCCATCCTGACAAGATGTGCGACAGCATAAGCGATTCGGTACTCGATGCGTGCCTTGCTCAGGACCCGGAAAGCAGGGTGGCGGTTGAAACACTTGTTACGGCAGACTTCTGCTGCATAGCAGGGGAGATAACAACTAAGGCGCAGATAAACATAGAGGAGATAGCCAGGGACAGGATCAGGGAAATAGGGTACACTGACAAGGAACTTGGCTTCTCAGACAAGTCAAAGGTGCTTGTGCTGGTGCACAAGCAGAGCCCAGACATATCAAGGGGGATTACCGGAGCAGACAGCGAGTTCAAGGAGCAGGGGGCAGGGGACCAGGGGCTAATGTTCGGATTCGCATGCAGGGAGACACCTGAGCTAATGCCTCTTCCGATAATGCTGGCGCACGCACTGGCAAGGAAACTTGCAGAAGCCAGGAGAGCTGGGAAGATCCCAGAAGCGCTGCCTGATGGGAAGAGCCAAGTGACTGTAGAGTATGAGGGCAGGGTGCCGAAGAGGATTGATACTGTAGTAATTGCAATACACCATAGTAGGTGTGACATTGAGGAACTCAGGGAGAGCGTCTTCAGCAAGGTGATAAGGCCAGTGCTCGGCAGTTTGATTGACCAAAAGACAAGGATCCTGATCAACGCAACCGGTAACTTTGAGCTTGGCGGCCCGGCAGCAGACACAGGAGTCACAGGAAGAAAGATAATCGTCGACACGTATGGAGGAAGGGGGAGGCACGGAGGCGGTGCATTTTCAGGAAAGGACCCCTCAAAGGTTGACAGGTCAGCGGCATACGCGGCAAGGTATGTTGCCAAGAACGTGGTTGCAGCAGGACTTGCCGATGAATGCGAGGTGCAGGTATCATACTGCATAGGTTTTCCAGAACCATTGAACATACGCGTTGAATGCTTCGGCTCAAACAAGGTACCAAATGAAATGATAGAGCTGCTCATAGCCAGGAACTTTCCGCTCAAGCCAGCAGCAATAATAGAGGCATTTGGGCTCAAGAGACCGCTCTACAAGGCGACTTCAGCATATGGCCACTTTGGCAGAAGCGAATTTCCGTGGGAAAAGACGGACAAGGCGGCTGCGCTAATGGCACAGGCCGAGGCTCTGATTGACAAGAGCAAACTGCAGCTCTGATTGGCAATTTCTGAACCTCACCGCAATCTTTATTAATGAGAATGTGCTCATCAGATGGGTTAGCATGGAGAGGCTAGTTACCAGTAGAACTGAGGTAGCCGTGGTTGCGGTACTGCTCAGGGGTAATGTACTCATGTTGCGCCGCAGCCCGCAAGAAACGCTACCGTTCCAATGGGGCTTTGTGGCCGGCCACAGGGAAGGCAACGAGACCCACCACCAGAACGCAGCCAGGGAAGCTGCCGAGGAAACCGGGCTTCCAAACCTTGGGCCGTTTGTGCAGCTGGGCGCGAGCGGAGGTTATCCCTATCATATTCATGGCAGCAGGGCAGGGCACAAGGCATCAAAACTCGCCAGGTTTTTCGCAGTTTCAACAGATGCAACTCTTGATGATGTTGAGCTTTCAAGCGAACACGACAAAAAGAAGGTGCTATCCTATGCAGAGCTTGACGCCATAAGAAGAGGCGGGGTTATAGATGGAATAGGCATGTACAACGTTACCCCAACGGTTGTATTCCTGTTGCAGAGCGATGGACTGTATGGAAGCCTCAAAAGATTCTCATTGAGCTTGCCTGGGCTCAGCCCACGCTGACAACGCTGCCGCCTTTCCAGTGTTCTTTCATCTCATCGCAGTCAAGATTGTCCAAAAAGAGCGCATCAGCCAGCGCCCTGCCAAGCCTTGCGTTGAGAACTATTGGTATGTTCAGGTCAACCGCTTTCCTCCTTATTTCATAATCGACATTCCTCATCCCATTGTTTGTTATGATCATGTCAATCCTTTTCTGGTCTATGAGGTCAAGCGCATGCTTGATCTCAAGTGCGGGGTGGTTGTGCATCGGTGCCACTGCCAGCGTGCTAACGCCTATCTTCTGGGCTAGCGCGTCGGCCGTTTCCTTGAGAAGCCCCCTGTCTTTTTCTCCGTATATCAAGACACCTGCGCTTGGCACCTTGTTTGGCTGCACTCCAAGCCAGCTCTTTATCAGTGCGCTGTTTAGGCTCCTTCCAAACGCTGCGCTTTCGCCTGTGCTCCTCATTTCAGGGCCAAGCACCGGGTATGCCCCGCGCAGCTGGCCCCACGAGAACTGCGGGCTCTTAACAGCAAAGGCCCTGTGTTCCGGTTCATAAAAGCCGTTCCAGTCAAATCTGCCAAATACTCCATTTATTGCATGGTCCATTATGTTGACTCCAACAGACTTGGAGGCGAAAGGCATCGACCTGCTGGCCCTGAGGTTCAGTTCTATCACGAGGGGCTCGTTTTTCTCTATTATGAACTGCAGGTTGAATGGTCCCTTTATGTCCAGCTCATTCACAAGCCTCAGAGCTATCTCCTTCATCTTTGCCGATGGTCCTCCATCAAGGAAGGGGGTTGCAATTGTCGAGTCGCCGCTGTGGACGCCCGCTTCTTCTATGTGCCGCAGCGTCACGCCCATGGCGTTTTCTCCATCTGCACCGCAGTCCAGCTCTGCCTCTATGCCCTCCTTTATGAAGCTTGACATTATGATGGGATGCTTCGGCGAGAGCTTTGTCGCCGCGTCGATGTAATCGGCAAGCTCGCTCATGTTGTTGGCTATCTTCATGGCTGAGCCGGAAAGCACGTAGCTAGGCCTAACGAGCACAGGGAACCCAAACTTCTCCACAAACTCGCTCATCTGGTTCAGCGAAGTCGCGCTAGCCCAGCTTGCCTGCTTTATCCCAAGCTTCTCCAGAAGAGCGGAGAATCTGTTCCTGTCCTCTGCAATGTCTATGCTCTTCCCGCTGGTCCCGAACAGCTTTATGCCCCGCCTCTCAAGCGCGAGCGAAAGGTTGTTCCCTATCTGGCCTCCGGCGAAGGTTGCTATGCTCTCAAACTTCTCCTTCCTGTGTACGTTTACAACGGTTTCTTCTGTAAGTTCATCGAAGTATAGCTTGTGCACCCTGTCCCAATCAGTCGACACAGTTTCCGGGTTATAGTTTATCATTGAAACCTCATCAAAGTACCTTTTTGCGCCCTCTGCAAGTGCTACAGACCCGAAGTCGAACTCTACGCTAACTCCTATCCTGAAGACTCCTGCCCCAAGCACAAGCAGCTTCCTCTTCTTTGCCTTAGTGTCTATGTCATCCTCTTCGCCCAGGCTAGTCGTGTACAGGTAATTGGTCTGCGCAGGCCATTCCCCTGCCATGGTATCTATCTGTTTTACAGAAAGGTTGTTGCTCCTGCTGACTCCAAGCTGCGCGTCGCTGAAACCCAGCCTCTTCATTGATTTGTACTCTTTTGCGTTAGGCTTCTTGCTGCGTTTCTCATACGTCTGCGCAAGGGAGTGGAGCTTCTTCAGGAAGAACAGGTCTACACTGGTGATATCGTGCACTTCATAGACAGACATTCCTTCCTTGAATGCTTTCATCACATAGAGCTGCCAGTATGGCCTCCTCTGCTTCAGCGTTTCAACGATCTCTTTTTTGCCCATGCTCGAATGGTATATCGGGCCGCCAACAAGCCCCGGCTCGCCAATCTGGAGCATGCGCACAGCCTTCTGCATCGCCTCCTCGAAGTTCCTGCCTATTGCCATCACCTCGCCTATGCTCTTCATCTCTGTGCCAACGCTCTGCACAGCAGAATCAAACTTGGCGAGGTCCCATCTCGGCATCTTTATCGTTATGTAGTCAAGGCTTGGCTCGAAGAACGCGGTTGTCGATTTCGACACGCTGTTCTTTATGTCATAGAGGTTGTGCCCAAATGCTATCTTTGCTGCAACGTAGGCAAGCGGGTATCCCGTTGCCTTGCTCGCAAGCGCGCTCGACCTCGACATCCTTGGGTTCGTCTCAATAACATAGGCTTCGTAGCCGTGCGGACTCAACGCAAACTGGACATTGCACTCTCCCACAAGGTTTATTGCCTCTGCCACCCTGATTGAAATGGTGCGCATCATCTGGTACTCGTAGTTGTCAAGGGTTTGCGCTGGCGTAACTACCACAGAGTCTCCTGTGTGTACGCCCATAGGGTCTAGGTTCTCTATGCATGCTGTGACTGCACAGTTGCCCATCGAGTCTCTTACTACTTCATACTCTATCTCTTTCCATCCATGAAGGTATCTTTCAAGGAGTATCTCCCCTATAGAGCTCTGCGCAAATGCGCGCTCAAGCTCCCTCTCAAGGTCCTTCTCGTTCCAGAGGACTGCTGAGCCCCTCCCCCCAAGGTTGAAGCTCACCCTCATCATAAGCGGATAGCCGAGTCTCTTTGCAAGCCTTATTGCAGACTTCTTGTTCTTGGCAGAACCGCTTGGCGGGACCTTTATCCCGTGTTCGCGCATCGTTTCCTTGAACTTCTCCCTGCTCAGCGCCCTTTCTATCCCGTCTATGCTTGTGCCAAGCACCTTTATCCCGTATTTCTTGAATACTCCAGAATGGTGCAGCGCAACTCCGGCGCTGAGCGCAGTCTGGCCTCCAAAGCCGACCATTACGCCCCACGGCCTTTCTTTCTCTATGACCCTTTCTATGAAATATGGCTCAACTGGCAGCAGGTAGACCTTGTCTGCCATGTCGTAGCTCGTCTGCACAGTAGCTACATTTGGATTTATCAATACGCTCTCATAGCCCTCCTCTTTCAGGACGCGAAGCGCCTGGCTTCCGCTGTAGTCGAATTCCGCAGCTTCGCCTATCTTTATGGCGCCAGAGCCAAGCACTATCACCTTTCTTCCGGTCATTTCAGTTACCATTCTCTTTTATCATCTTGCCGAACATGCCGAAGATGAAGCCCGCGTCATTTGTTCCGGGCCTGCCTTCTGGGTGGAACTGCGTTGTCATCATGTTGCGCTTTTTGTATAGCGCACCCTCAACTATGTTGTCGTCAGGGCTCATCAGCCAGATTTTTCCTTCATCTGGCATGTCTCTGGGCGTCATCGCGTAGCCGTGGTTGTGGCTTGTTATGTAGGCTTTCCCGCTTATCTGGTCTACAACAGCCTTGTTCACTGCCCTGTGCCCGAACTTCATCTTGCGCACCCTGCCGCCAAGGGCAAGCGAAGCAATCTGGTGGCCCAAGCATATGCCAAAGACAGGAATCTTGTACTCCAGCACCGTCTGCATTGAGCTTACCACCTCCTTGAGAAGATTAGGGTTGCCGGGGCCGTTGCTGTAAAGAACCCCCGCAGGGTTAAACGACATTATTTTGTCAGCGGTGTAGTTGTAAGGCACTCTTATCACGTTGTAGCCCAGCCTTGAAACATTCCTCAGTATTCCGTGCTTCACTCCGCAGTCCACCACAACCACGCTTTTCCTGTACCTGTTCTGGACTATAGGCCTCTTTGGCGAAAGCTGCTCAACAAAATTGATTTTTGTGTAATCTTTTTTCAGCACCCTCTCAGGATACCGCAGCCTTCCCCTGGTCGAAATCGCGCACATCATTGCGCCCTTGTCCCTGACCTTCTTTGTCAATAATCTTGTGTCAAGCCCTGATATTCCAGGAGTGTTCTGGTTTGCAAGCCACTCGTCAAGATTGAGTGCGCAATTCCACTTCTCGCTCTTTGTAAGCTCGCTTACAATAAGACCGTCTACCTGGACCTTCTCTGACTCAAAATTAAGCAGTATTCCATCATCGGAGCTCCTTTTCGGCACCCCGTAGTTGCCAACCAAGGGATGTGTTATTATCATTATCTGGCCGGCATATGAAGGATCACTGAGACTTTCAGGATATCCATTCATAGAGGTAGTGAATATCAGCTCCCCGCACTTCACTGTATTATAACCAAAAGCATCTCCCTGAAAACTCGTCCCGTCTTCCAGATAGATATAAGCAGTATCCCCCATCTGTATCTGAGGATTGTATCTAGGGGAGCACCTATTTAAGGCTTGTTAGAACGGGGCTTTGCCCTCGTGAAGAACAATAAGCTTATTATAAGTTGGTTGAAAAGCACTATTGCTTTCATTCTGTTCCTAGTAGAAGTCAATGTATAGCGGAAGGTGGTCTGAGACCACGTCTTGGAGAACCTCAAATCTTCTAACTTTTACATTATCAGAGACAAACGCATAATCTGCAACTGCGCCTTTGGCACTTGGTGCCAGCCTGCTTCTTGTAGTTTTTACTCCACGCAGCTTTATTAGGTTGGTCATCCCACTCTGCTCTATCCTCTTAACACTCTCAGTTTCAGGTTCAAGGTTGAAATCCCCCACAAGTATCTTTTTCTCATGGCTTTTTGATAAGAACTCTGCAATCCTTTCAGACTGCACCAGCCTGTCAGGCGTATCCTGCTTGCCTCCTCCCTGCCATAGCCCATGGAGGTTGCCTATTAAGTAAGCGTCATCCCCTTCTTTTACTTTTATGTACTGCAACGTTGATGAGCAGGCTATCTTCTTGCCATTCCTGGTAATCGTGACAGGCTCATTTAAAACATGCTCGCCATGCTCCACTACTGATAGTCCTTGCCTAAAGAAAATCGCCTGCTGTTCCCCGGCCCTGAGTTCACCTGTGCCTCCGTTCGGCCTGCCCAAGAAGCTGCCAAATCCATCGAGCAGCAGCTTAAGCCTGTGGTAAAGATCAGGGACACCGTCCCTTCCGCCAGCATACTCTCTTTTGAACTCTATTATATCGGGGCTCACAGCGGTTGCACTGTCAAGCGCTTCTTGAAAGCAGAATATGTCAATATCCTTGGACATCCGTTCAAGGAACTCTGTAAGCGCATCGTACTCCCTGCCTGCCCACAGGTTCAGTGCTATAAGTTTCACTCCCTCACTTCATAAACGCCCTTGCCGGTTTCACCTTGTAAGGTTATCAACCTAGTGAGTAAGAACTCATGTAGGATGTATTTAGCTAAATTTTATGCCTTCTTGAAGTATTGGCCAACAAAGCCACCTATAGCCCCTTCAATAATACTAATAATCAGATACAATGGGAATATCGAATATCCCGGACCAAAAAGCGCCCCGATTTGCCAGTTTGAAATATATAATGAGTATATGAAGGTACCTAATATCCCTGCAATAACTCCTGCGATTACCCCACTTATTCGGTTTTCGTGTGCAATCTGACCAGCTACGACGCCACCTAAAAGTACCGCAACAAAACCTATCAGCGGGATAAAATTAAGAACAATTGCAACGATTGTGCCGGCAACACAACCAATTATCAAATTTTTATGCATCTTACCACCATACCATAATAACAAATGATATTTTTAAAGGTATGTTCTACTAGTGCTAAATGTTATATATTCTCACAAAATCCAAATCAACAATGTTTTCTCTACTTTACCCCATACGCCCTTGCCGGGATTTGAACCCGGATCTCAGGCTCCGCAAGCCCGCGTTCTATCCAAGTTATACTACAAGGGCACACATTAGTTTTTAATACTCTATTATTAAGTTATTTATTAAGATTTACATAGATGAATTAATGTCAGGTTTACACCTCACACTGGTAATACCAGCGCTGATAACTTTCATAATGACCATATTCGCGATCCAGTTCGCGCGCTCCTACATGTTCGAGGCAGGGATAACCTCTCCTGATCACAACAAGAAGGGCAAGATAATACTACCGACTAGCGGCGGGGTCGCTGTCGCATTTGGCTTCGCCTTTGGTATTCTTACATATGTGTTTGGCGGCAGCTTCAGCTTCTATTATCCAATAGCAGACATAAACTACCTGCTTGCAACCGTCCTTGCGGTTGTGCTTATATCATTCGTAGGCTTCCTTGACGACATCAACGTGAGCAAGAAGCTGGTCAAGACCACTGACATGATGGACTACAGAAAGGGACTGAAGCAGTGGCAGAAGCCGCTGTTCACGCTCGTGGGGGCAATACCGCTTATGGCGATAAACGCCGGGGTTTCATCAGTGACGCTGCCATTCATAGGCGCAGTCAACTTCGGAATTTTCTACCCACTTATACTGGTGCCACTGGCAGTTGTCTGCGTAACAAACGCGTTCAACCTGCTTGGGGGCTTTGATGGCATAGCATCAGGCAGCGCAACCATAGCGGCGCTCGCGCTCTTCATCTACAGTTATATCTGGGGCACCTACAACGGCACAATACTATCATCGGTACTCCTTGCGTCGACATTCGCCTTCCTGCTTTTTGACAGGTTCCCTGCAAAAATACTGACAGGGGATAGCTTCACCTACTACTTTGGCGCAGCCTTTGTGGCAACCGTGATAATAGGCAACATGGAAGCCTTTGGTGTGATAGTGTTTATACCTTGGATCATCGAGGCATTCCTCCACCTAAGAAGAAAGTTCAATGTAACTGATTTGGGCAAGCTGCAGAGCGATGGCACTTTCAAGGCCCCTTACGGAACCCAAATATACAGCTGGACCCACTTCATAATGAACCTAAGACCAATGAAAGAATGGGAGGTATCCCTATGCTTCTGGGTTATAACAGCGCTGTTTGTCATGCTTGCAATAGGCTTGAAGGTATCTGGACTCCTGTGAGCCTTGGCTTGGAAATCTGACGCTTTTTTGGTTTTGCATTTACAGGAGGCGCCCTTCCCGGCCCTATTTCCTTGGCAAGCATTATGTCATTTGCTGTTATCAGCCTTTTCCTGCCAGCATAGTTGGCGTAAAGCTGCGCATCAGTCATCAGCTCCTCTACCGTGCTTTCTAGCTCCTCCTCAAGGCTCACAACAGCCCTCTCATTTATCCTCTCAGCCCCCGCTTCTTTCAAGAACTCTTCAATATCATATAGACTAAACACTCTTGTTTTGACCATTGGTGCACCCTCTCCGAAATGCAGTGTGTAGTTATGCCAGGTCAACTCTTTAAATAGCTACGCTTTCACCTGGGTTAGCGGCACTCCCGCAAGCTTTTCCGAGGTAAATTCTAGAATGGAAGCGCGTTCATCAGCGCAAGGAACACCACATAAAGCAGTATCATGATGACAGATATTGCGATGTTGTCGTCTATTGGAGACTTTATGCTCTCCACGATTGCAAGGCCGAGCCCGAACAGCAGCGAATATGCGCCTATGAACGGATACCCTATTATTGCAACTGTTGCGAAGAACGCGATGGTCCCATAAAGCGACTTTTTCTTGTTGTAGAAAAGCCTTGGCCCGTTAAAGTTCAGCCCAATTATCGTTGCCATCGGGTCTGCAAAAAGCAGTGCGGCCAATCCTATTATCACAAAATGAAGATTGTGTATGAAACCAAGAAGCAGCGCCACTCCGACTCCAAGGTAGAGCGCGCCAAGCCCATAGAGCGCGTCAGGCCTCTCAAGTGAATTGAGCGCTTCGTACAGTACACCCTTCTTTGCGTTGCCGAGCACGCTGTTGTATATGTAGCCCAGAAATATCAGGGCTGTCGCTACGTAGACTGCATAATAGAACTTCAGGGCCAGAAACGCACCCAGCACCACGACTCCCAATAGCATGTGCACTATGTCCCTCTCGGTCTCCACCTTTTTGCTGGCCCTCTTGTGCTCCCCGCCAAGGATCCCAAGGCCACTCCTGTGCACCACGCCCCACGCGGTCCCGATGGCCAATGCTTGTATGAATGAGTAGAGCACAGAGCCGTATGTCAGCGTCGTGTAGAAGAATTCAATTACTATCAGTACAAGGAAGCAGGTGAGCTTGGCGCTGCTTTTTATGTAATAGAAGGGCAGTATCGAGAAAAGCACAGCAAAGCCAAGCACGAAGAACAATGAAACCTCTCCGGGCGGCGTGCCAAGAAGCAGGGCAACCGCCAACATGGTCACCAGGCTTGCAGCCAGCGGGGTAAGCGCTGTTATTCTCCTTCTCTTATTCGAATCAGCTACGTAAATCAGGAAGACAGCGGCGTCGAGCAGGGCAAAGAGCACTATGAACAAGTTCATGGTCCATCATACCAGGGATATTATCCATGTAGCGACAACGAATCCGGCAGCAACTATAGCAGGTACTACGATCCTGGCAAGGCCCATGACAGACGTTATCACCGCAATCATCTTCTCCCTGACGTTTGGCCCCCATATGTGGAACCTCTTGAGCGTGTCCTTCTTGTAGCGCATTTCCACAATCTCTGCATTTGTGGTTGCGCTCTTGAATGCCTTGTCTATGAGCGGCATTATGGCGTTCAGCTTTGTGCTCCTTCCAAGCACGTTGCTGGCGTTCCTGTCAAGAGAATTCACGAAATGCGTGTCAGTTGTATACACCTCGCACTCAATACCATAGTTTTTCTTTACATGGTCTATTATCTCGTTTCTGTAATAGGGGAGCACGTTGTTGGAGTTGAACTGCACTATTGCGTACTTGAAGCCGTTGAAGTAGAATATCATCACATTGAGCCTACCTGGCGCTAGGTCCTCAGGCCTCCCCAATGCATCGTATATGTCTATGTTGGAAACGCCTATCTTTATCCTGCTGTTTGTGTGCTCAGGTTTATTCATGTTCTTTATCGCTTTGACATACTCATTCATGTACCTGGAGTTTGGAGCAACTCCCCTGAGTTCGTCCTGCGGCGCACTTTCATATCTTGAATTGTGCGCATCTATTAGTATGGAATCGCCTCCCTTTGAAGCCATCAGCTCCTTGAATAGCATGCTAGCCTCGGTCGCTATGTCCTCTGTAACGCGCGGCGCCCTTGTGAATGTGACAAGCTTTATCCCGTTTATCGAAAGTGCAGAAACCGTTGAATCCCTGTGCCTGCTCTTGAAAAACTCCATCCTCGTCTTTGCGCCCACGCTCCTTGCATTCTTGACTCCCCTGTCAAGCGCCTCCCTCACCTCCTTGAGCTGCGAGTTTGACACTGGGTTGCTGTCCTCGTTGACCGCGCAGTGCAGCGCAAAGAGGGGCGCCTCATATTCAGAGAGCGAGTGCCTTTCAAGTTGATATGGGAAATCGCTGCCCCCCATGACGCCAAGTGGTCCGTAGTGCAGCCACGGCGCAAACAGTATCGCCTTTATCGATCTGTCCTTCCTTGTGAACACCATGGTGTGCACGTCTATATCGGAATGGGTGCCAAATGTGGCGCCTCCCATCGGCTGCGCGGCTATCATGTCAATGTCGAACAGCCAGTTCTGCACCACCTGCGAGAATACCTCTATGCCTCCAAAGCCCAGGTTCCTTTTCAGCGGGCTGTCAAATATGTACAGCACAACGTAGCTTATTACCAGGAATATCAGGATCCCGGCAAACAGCTTTATGAATATGACGCTCAACGGTATCCTGTAATTGAATATGAATCCTGATGCTGCGAAGTAGAGCAGAACATTGAATATGGGCTGTATTGTGGCCGAGACTACTGCCTTTTTCTTCTGCCCGAGCACCACCTTGTTTATGAAGAACCACCAGCCGTATATGCTCGCGTCCCCGACAAGCACCACCACGCTTGAAAGCGAGTAATTGCCCACTATCTGGTATATTGCGCTGGAGAGTATTATGAAGAAGGAATAGACCAGCGCGCCTATCAACGCTATGAATAGCAGGTACTTTATCCTGACTTCTCTCTTCAGGGACTTCACTATTAACACGGTGAGCAGCGTTGGTATCAGCACTATAAGTATTCCGCTCAGCACACCGCTGGCCATGACGAACAGCAGCAGGTCTTCCAGCCCATGGTAGTTCGCAAGCGCAACCGAGACTATCCCGGTGAAGATGCTTAGCAGGAAAAGCAGGCTGAAAAGGGTGGCCGAGGGCGGCAGTCTTCTTGTGAAAAGGTGCAGTTTATTTATTATGCCATCGTTGCTTCTTACCGCCATATAAACACGTTGCAGGAGACAAGGCTTACTTTCCGAACCTTCTTTGCCTCCTTGAGAAAGTCTCTATTATCCTTCTGAAATCGCTCTTGTTGAAGTCAGGCCAGCACTTCTTAGCGAAATACAATTCAGAATAGCCCCCCTGCCATGGAAGCAGCCCGGACAGCCTCATCTCCCCCGATGTCCTGACTATAAGATCCACATCAGGCAGCGTTGAGCTGCGCAGGTGCTCCTGTATGGTATCCTCATCTATCCTGGAGCCCTTGCTGCTCTTTAATTCCTTTGCTATTTTCTGCACAGAGTAGATTATGTCTTCCCTTCCGCCATAGTTTATAAGCAGGTTTATCGTAAGGTCCTTGTACATTTCAGTCTGCCTCTCTGCATCCCTCAGCGCATCCCTGAGCATCTTCGGCAAAACGCCGATGTTCCCCACAACGCGCAGTCTAGCGCCGTTATTTTTCAGGTCATCAAGGACCTTCTTGCTCCTTGCCGCCCTGGTGTAAAGAGCAAACAGGATTCTTAGCTCGGCTCCTGTTCTGCCCTTCAGGTTTTCGCTAGATAGCGCCCAGACTGAAATAGTCTTTACCCCGAATTCCTTTGACCACTTTGCAAACTCTATGAATTGGGTTATCCCCCTTCGATAAGCGGTGAACACCCTAAGCTTGTGCAGCATCGCCCATCTCCTGTTGCCATCAGGTATCAGTGCTATGTGCTGCGGTGCCACAAGTTTCTTTTTCATACCTGCTACCTCTAACAAGACTAATAGTTAGCAAACATCTCTTCTATACAGTTATAAATAACATCTTTTTAATAACTTCGTTTACCGATATTATATCAGGAGTGGGGAAAATGGCATTTGATTACTCTCCGAGTTCCATAAGGGAGATACTGGGGAACGAGGACGCTATATTCCAGCTTGAAAGATACGCTGCTGAGATAGACCAGGGAGCGCAGAGAAGGCCAATTCTGATATCAGGACCTCCTGGAACAGGGAAATCTGCCTCGGCAAGGCTTGTCGCCGAAGAGCACGGCTGGAACATAGTTGAGCTAAACGCAAGCGACTACAGGGACAAGGAATCCATAGACAGGTTGCTGCTGGCCGCTTCGCAGGCAAGGACAATATTCGGGAAGAGGAACCTGATACTCCTGGATGAGATTGATGAGCTCGCTCCAAGATTTGACAAGGGAGCGGGTTCTGCGATAGCCGCAATGCTCAAGACTGCAAAAAGCCCTGTCATATTAATTGCAAATGACAGGTGGGACCAGAACATAACATTTCTGAGGAACAACGTCGACAACATAGACTTCAAGAAGCTGCCGAACGCGACAGTTGCGAGGATACTTGAGAACTTCGTGAAGAGCAACAAGATAAACGTAGACAAGGATACCATAGATGCCATAGCAAACAGGTCGAACGGCGACGCAAGGAGCGCGATAAGCGATATAGCAACTCTGGACAGCGCAGACAAGGCAGCTGTTGAAGTAATAGGCATGAGGGACAGGAAGAACGATGTCTTCTCTACCCTAGACAAAATATTCTTCTCCAATACTTACTCGGCGCCATTGGCAGCCCCGGCAAACTCCGACGTTGACAACGATATGCTGATCAAGTGGATAGACGAGAACCTGCCAAAGAGGTACGTAAATCAGGAAGACCTAGCAAGCGCATACCAGATGCTCTCCAGCGCATCCATGTTCGCCACAAGGGCATCAAGGTCCCAGTACTATACCTACTGGAGGTACATGAACGTGTGCATGTCAAGCGGGATAGCGCTATCAAAGAACAACTACCCTGACAAGAGCAGGCACTATTCCTTCCCAAGGACAATAAGCAGCCTGAGCAAGTCAAAGGAAAGGAGGAGCGCTAGGACAGAAATAGCAAGGAAGCTGAAGAGAAAGATACATCTGAACATATCAAGGATAATCAAACTGGAAATGCCGATATTAGCCAAAATGGCCCGTTATGGGATTAAGGAGAACGGAGACGGCACATACGATTATTTTGCGGCCAGGTTCGGACTTGAGCAGAAAGAGGTAGACTGGCTGGCCGAAAACATAAATTGAATTAACGGATTATCTACTGGCTCCAAGCTCGTGCAGAATGAGCTTGACAACGTGCTCTGTGCGGCCGCTTTCTGCCCTCACGCTAAAGGCTGGTCCGTGGCCACCAAATGACACTATGTGCTCAGTGGATTTCTTCAACTGTTCCATCATCTTCAGCAGGTCGCGCTCCCTAACAACGCTCCTCGTTGCCCTTACTGAGATGTAGCTTCCGTGCGTTACAAGCGTTATCACCCTGCCGCTCTCCTCTATGCCCTCAAACCTGTTCTGGAGCCACGAGCTGTACCTTCCAGGCAACGGATAGTCGTCGTTGCCGCTGGCGACCTCGCTGAACTCCACAGAATAAACCCTGATATTGTCCTTTGTGATGTACTTGTTTGCCTTCTTGACCCCCATCTCTATTGCTTCGCTAAGAAGGGCGCTAGCCTGCGCGAACGCCTCGTTCAATTTTGACGAATCTTCCACTATCGGCTTCATCTGCTTTGGGGTTGTCCTGCCATTGGCTT
This sequence comes from Microcaldota archaeon, assembly GCA_030037495.1. Classification (GTDB taxonomy): domain Archaea; phylum Micrarchaeota; class Micrarchaeia; order Micrarchaeales; family Micrarchaeaceae; genus JAJZYD01. The sequence continues at coordinate 14,639 of JASHRG010000042.1, forward strand.
CCTTCTTGCTTGTCAGGTAATCAAGCACTATTGCAATCTTGTGCGCTTTCTCGTTGCTCCTGTTTGCGTATTTGCTGTAGTCCCCGATCAGCGATGCCTCCTTGAGCATTTCCGCATCTATGCCTGCAAGATGCTCGGCAAATACTGAAGCAAGGAATCCGGCCGTGTAGTCAGAGTCGCTTCCAAAACTCCATGGATTTATGTAGTGCTCTAGTTTCAGCCCTGGGAATCCCGTGTAGGGTGGATGGTGGTCAAGCCAGAGAAGCACCCTGTTTCCCTTGCACAGCCCAACAGCATCGTCGCTTTCAAAAGTGGTCCCGAAATCGGTGATCAGAACAATCGGCTTTTCTATGGAAGAGAACGAATTGAAGAAGGCGGTGTCCGAGTAGAATCCATCCGTGCTATAGGAAACGCCCCTGTTCATCTTCCAGCTGAAGCCCAATGAATCTATCCCAAGACTCCTGCACAGTTTCTCCACAGCGTCATACAGCGCGATTGCTCCCGTGGAGCCGTCGCAGTCATTATGGAATCTTACAACTACAGGTGCGCCAGTTACGATGTTCCTTATGAGCACTGATGCAGCATCGCCGAGCTTTGGGAGCATCTTCTTGCTCACAGAATCGAGCTCTTTCACCCCTGTCTTCTTCAGCGCATGCAGCTTGCCCAGCTTGTGCGATTTTATGAAACCCTTCACGGCTTTCCCATACTCATGGCTCGTTGATTTCCCCGTCATCTTCGCGTTTCCCTTGCTGTCAACATCAACAAGGTCAAGCAACGACAGTGCAAGTGGGCTCTTCGCTATTGACATCTCCTTTCCCAGAACAGAATAAACGTTCTCAGCCTGGTTCTGCGCAAGCTTTATCCCTGTTACTATCCCCTCCATCGCAATCTTTCTCTAAGTTCAGTAGCTGTCCTGCTCAACCGTGAACACCCTGAAGCCCTTTGAGGTTATCTCGTATGGAGCAAACGAAAGGCTGTGCCCCGTCCTCCTCATCTTTACGACCTCAAGGTTGAGGGTCCTCTTCTCCTGGCTTTCGCTCTGGTACATTACGAGTATTCCGTCGAATATGAAGAACTCCTGGGAGAACTCAATGTCCTTCCTTTCAAGTGACTTCATCTCTATCGTGAGCAAGGCAGTTACATTCAGCTTCCTGAGGCTTGCCATGAGCCCGAGCAGCGCCCTCCTGTATGTAAGCGCATCCCCCTCAGTAGAAACGAGCTTGAGCAATGATAGCGAGTCTATGGCAACGCACTTGGCGTGCATCTCGTTTATAGATCCTTCTATACTGGAAACAATCTTCTGGAATGCTGATATGAGCTCCAGCTGGTCGCTTCCTATCGAGCCAACAGGAACAAAGCTGCTTGTGACCTTCAAAGCCTTTTTCTCGACAAGCTCGTCTATGTCGGTGAAATCGGTAAACGCGCTTTTCACGTTCTTCAGCACATCCTGTGGGTCCTCCTCAAGCGTTACAAACAAAGATGGGATTCCCTGCTTTGCATTGTGGTAGAGCACCTCAAAGCAGAGCATCGTCTTTCCTGCACCAGGGCCACCAGCAACCAGCACCTGGTTTGTTGCTGGTATTCCCCCGGTTAGCATTAAGTCAAGCCCAGATATCCCGGTTGCTACCCTCTCAGTATTCGTGTTTCCGTTCGCCATCACTAACTTCTCGCTACTTAGTTTTAAATACTTGTTATATCCATTACTCTAGGGGTTCATGGACAAGAGATTTGCATACATAGGGATAGCGCTGATGATAATCGCATTCATAATCCTGGTTGCCAACAGCTTTACAACAAACATAGGGTCAAGCTTTGCAAATGTGGTCGTGTACAGCAACATGACGATACAGCCCCACAGCTACGGCAGCGCATCGATCAATGCGTCTGAGGCTTCATATTTCTTTGTTGTTGCGCACACCAACAAACCTGTCAATTTCTACTTCTTCAACAAGAGCGCCTACTATGCGTGGCGCAACGCCACAGAGGCATTTCCGCAGGGGAATGGCCGCTTTACAGCAATATCACTGGAGAACAAGGGCGCGTTCATGATTTATAGCAACGAAACCAATATGAGCATACCAAATGCGACAAACCCGAGCTCAAAGCCAATATACGCTGCAAACCAGAGCACGCCATACGGCAATGGCACATATTTTCTTGTAGTTGACAACACAAACGGCAGCGAATCCTCATCATATCAGATAAATGCGACTGTTGCGTACCTGCCGCCTATAAACAACTCGACAATATCATCAGGAGCTCTGTCAGGCCTGAGCGGCCAGCTCACAGAGGCAATCCAGGTAGGGGTTGTGTTCTTCATAATGCTTGTAGCAGGGATAGTCCTGCTTGCATATGGGCTGATAAAGAAGCCTCAGGGTCAGGGCGCAGGAACACCGCAGCCTGGGCAGAAGCTTAACGTGCGCGCAAACCAGCAGGACGTTGACCAGATGTACCAGAACGTGGAGAAGAAGCGCACCAAGAAAAAGGAGAGCTAAGCGTTTTAGCGCTGACGAATAGGTATTTATTCATTGACGTAGATTAGTAGATTGAGGGTATTGCTCTATGGATGAATTAAAGGAGAAGATTGCTGGGGAGATAACTCTGTCTGATAGCCCTGGCTCGGCAATGAAGAAGTGGAGGGAGCTGTTTGGTGTAACGCAGGTTGAGCTGGCAAAGCAGATAAAGATATCAACATCAACAATAAGCGACTATGAGAGCAACAGGAGGCTGAGCCCCGGTGTTGGTGTGATAAGGAGGTTTGTGGACGCGCTTTTCTCGATAGATGAATCAAAGGGCAGCCAGGTCAGGCAGGGACTGGAGAAGTTTGGCCAGAAGACCGAGGAGAAGCAGCCATTCTACCAGATACACGATTTTGTCGCTCCAATATCAGGGATGGATTTCACAAGGATAATTGAGGGAAAGGTGCTTTCAAATCCAGGTTACCTTGATGCGCTTAAGCTGTTCGGCTACACAAGAGTAGACAGCCTAAGAATAATACTCGAGATGAGCCCATCAGAATACCCGAAGCTGTTTGGGTCAACTACGGAAAGGGCATTCATATTCGAGCACGTTTCAACAGGAAGGTCCCCTCTGGTAGTGATAAGAGTGGCGCCAATAAAGCCAAAGGTTGTCGTGCTTCACAATGTAACGTCAGTTGACAAGCTTGCAGTGAAGCTTGCCCAGGTGGAAAAGATACCGCTGCTTGCGACAAAGCTTGACATTAAGGAAATCGAGAGCAGGCTGAACAAGATTTGACACGAACTACTTATGACATTCAAAGATTTCAGAGCGACTAAAATTGATGTTAGGATTGATTTGGATAGGTTATTTGCCTTAGATTCAAAGGTTGCAAAAGCCAGCCCGACTCTTCTGCCTCTTGAAACCAAGCAGGAACTTCTCAAATTTTTAACAGTTGACCATAAGACAGAAACTTGGGTGTGGAGGGACTCCGAAGGAAGATTTATCGGCTACCTCTCAGTTATAGACAAGCCAACGGAACAGTTCATGGAAGTGTTGAATATAGGCGTTGACCCGGAGTTTCAAGGTAAGGGATTGGGTAAGGAGATGATGGCCTTTGCTGAGCGAACGGCAGCCAAGTTGGGTAGAAAAAAGGTTACATTGGTCACAAATGTAAAAAACAAGCAAGCCATAGGGTTTTACAATGCGCTTGGCTACAGAATCACTGACAAAAAGCCAAATTATTACGGGGATGGCAAAACGAGATACCTGTTTGAGAAGGTTCTCAGCTAACCCCAGACATCTGCGCTTACTCTTTGCGGTGGGACGTTCAGCGCAGTCATCGCATCCTTTATCGCCTTCACAAAAGGCAACGGCCCGCAAACATAGCACATTCTCTCTATGAAATCTGGTGCGTATTTCTGTATCATTGGAGCATCAATGTGGCCAGTTTGGCCGCTCCATCCGTCGCCAGGGGCAGGCCTCGTCACAGTTACTGTCAATTTCAGGCTCAGTTCCTTCTCCAGCTCTGCAAGTTCCTGTTTTCTTATCACTTCAGTGGGGAACTTAACGCTGTAGAGCATTACAATGTCAGTATCAGAGCCAAGTATCTTCATGTGCCTGAGCATAGACATGAACGGGGCAAGTCCTGTGCCACCGGCTATGAAAAGCACTTTCTTATCCTTGTTCGGGTCGTACTTGAACTGGCCGTTTGGACCCCTTAGCATGAAGGAATCATCGATTTCGACATCCATGAAGTGGGATTTGCCAATGTGGTCTCCGTGGGTTGGGCTCTTTATCACAAAGAACTCCATATTTGTTGATGAAGGATCCGATGCTATCGACAGGGCCCTTGCGACGTGCTTCTCTCCCGTGGCCTTGTCAATACCAGAAATCATCATGAACATACCGGGGTCAAAGTTGTTTGGCTTCCCGTCCTCAGGCTTCATGCCTACTATTAGGACCTCTGGCGTTTCGTCGACAATCTCAGATACGAAGTATTTCTTTTCAGTAATTGGTATAACTCCGGGCACTCAATCGCCAATTCGAATTATCACTACATCTTAATTAAGTTTTTGCTTTTTCCCTAGTGAACTGATATAAATTCAGTAAGCAGCCCAAGGACATTATCGGGGCTAGTGAAATGCGGGATGTGCCCCGCATCTTCTACAAAGCGAACCTCACTTCCCATTATCTTTTTCTGGAACATCCCAGCCATGGTGGGGCTCAGTAACATGTCCTTCTTGCCCCAGATTATCATCGTTGGCGCGGTTATCTTGCCCAATATTACATCATCAAGCTCCCCCTCCCCAAAGTCGTTGTCAAGCACGCTCTTTATCACATAATCCTTGTTGCCGTCTACCTCCATCGCAGTCCTGAAGAACGCGTTCTTGAAGTCATCGACCCTGTTAGCGGCGACAACCTGGTCAAACGCCTCCTTGAGGCCAGCGCAGTCCTCAAGCACAAGCCCCTTCACCTTGTACTTAGAAGCGTAATACGCGGCAACCCATCCTCCGTAGGAGTGGCCGAACAGGTAGACATCATCAAGGAGCTGGTCCTCTATGAATCCCTTGAGCGCCCACGCCTGGTTTTTTACAGTGTAGTTTATCTGCGGCGCCTCTGACGCCCCATGTCCTAGCAAATCTACAAGGTATACGTCAAGGCCGTACGGCATCAGCGCAACCAGCTTCTTCCATGAAAGCGTAGAAGCCCCTAGCCCGTGCAGGAACACTATGGTCTTGCCCTCCCCGTTATGGTGCCTGTAATGGAGGCCGCCAAGAGGAGTAACAGCCTTTCCGTCCACGAAGTCGTTTTCATAATCCATAATAATCAATCACTGCTTCGGCTTGCTGTAGAAGAAGTGTATTCCGCGGCCAAGCGCTGCCTCAGCAGCTTCCTGTATGGCCTCGCTGTATGTCGGGTGCGGGTGTATGGTGTCCGCTATGTCCTCTATAGTGGCTCCCATCTCTATCGCTAGCGCAGCCTCGGCTATCATGGAGTTTGCGTCAGGAGAGACTATTTCAATTCCCTTTACAAAGCCGTCCTCTTCATAAGCTATCTTCACGAAACCATTTGTCGAATCCAAAGCAATAGCCCTGCCAAGTGCACTGAGCGGAAACTTCACAACCTTTACATCTGCGCTCTCCTCAACATTTCCTGCTATTGCGATTTCAGGGTCTGAGAATATTACTGCTGGCACAACAACATTGTCATAAGAAGAATTCTGCCCTGACGCAACTTCACCAGCAACCACCCCCTGCCTTATCGCCTTGTGCGCTAGCATCGGCTCACCGACTACATCACCAACAGCAAGAATGTTCGGGTCGCTTGTCGTCATCCTGTTGTCTACAGTAATGAATCCGCGCTCATCAAGCGAAACCTTTGTGTTTTCAAGCCCAAGCCCCTCTGTGAATGGTGTCAATCCCGTTGCAACCACAATTATCTCAGCATTCACAACTTGGCCATCGCTTAATGTTACAGAATTCCCGCTAATCGATTCCGGAGTAACTCCAGTAATTATCTTTACGCCGAGGTCCAGCATCCTCTTCTTCACAAGAGCAACAGCATCTCTGTCAAAATGCGAGAGCACGTCAGACCTTGCAAGTATTGTTACGCTTGTTCCAAATTTTGCGTACAGAGTACCTATCTCTACTGAGACATACCCGGCTCCTATTATCAGCATGCTCTTTGGTATATGGTCAATCAAAAGCGCCTGCTTATAGTCTGTTATATTTCCGCCAAACTCAAAACCCTTCATTACGGTGGGCTCAGACCCTGTCGCAACTATCGCCTTCTTGAACTCAAGGGTTATCCCATCAGTGAGCTGCACGCTTTTTGAGTCCAGAAACGTTGCAGCCCCGTTAAACACGTCTATCTTATTCGACTTGCAAAGGAAGGCCACTCCCTCCTCAAGCTTTTTCGAGACTCCTATCCTCCAATCAAGCATTTTCTTTGCGTCAAGTGTTGCGTTGCCTACATTTATGCCGAATTTCTGAGAGTGCTGTGCCTCGTAGAACACATCAGATATACGGATAAGCGTTTTCGAAGGAATGCAAGCGTAGTTCAGGCAGTGTCCGCCCAGTTTATTCTTCTCAACAAGCCCAACACTCTTGCCGAGCTGTGCAGCCCTTATCGCTGCTACGTAGCCGCCTACTCCTCCACCTATCACTGCAACGTCAACCTGTTCCGGTATAGAGCCCATTACCATTTAAGCACACCTACATATGTTGGATGCTTTCTCACTTTGATGCTCCAAAGTTTCTTGGAAGAGAGCCCAGAATACACTACGCTCTTTAATCTGTGCTTTTCCATAATCCTCTTCACCTTTGCGACTTCGAAAAGACCCTGTTTTTGGGGATCAGGAATCATCTCCAATTTGTTTTTTGCCTGTACAAAATAGATAGGAGTCCAATAGGAAACCTCCTTTCCTTCTCGTAAGGTGCTTATCTCTACGATTTTATAACCACTTCCCGTGGCTAATCTTATGTTTGTGCCTCCAAGAAAATTGTCTTTTGCATCCTCGAATGTAAATAGCAAAACACCTCCAGGTTTCAAATGCCTAACGAAATTTGCTATTGTGCGGTCTACTTCCTTGTAACTGAAATTGTAATCCATCGCACCCCTACATAATATCGCGTCGAACTTTTCCGGTAGCCTAAAGGCGGCCATGCTTCCTATCCCAAGCTTTACGCCAGGTAATTTTTTCTTTGCCTCTCCTATCATCTCTTTGCTGATGTCAATACCCTGCACATGAAAATGCTCCCTAAGATAAACCAAATACGAGCCTGTGCCGCAGCAAACATCTAGTAGCTCTCTTCCACTGCTCTTCTTGTACTTATCGATAGCCCACTTTATGAAAGCAGATTCCTCCTTATATGGAACAAACCTATTAAACTGGTCATAATACCGCGCCATTTTACCGTATAAATTAGGATAGTCTATCTAATCACCCAAGCATTTCAAGGAATTCAGGATCCTCGAGATAGCCCTTTATCGCGTTGCCGAGCTTCACAGCTTCTGCACCATCAACTACCCTGTGGTCAAATGTTATTGTAAATGGCATCACCTTACCTATTGCGGCTTTGCCATCAACATCAAAGACCCAGTCCCTTATAGACAAAATTCCCACAATTGCAACATCTGGAGGGTTTATCATAGGCACAGCAAGGAATCCGCCTCCCAAGCTTCCTATATTTGTTATAGTTAT
>JASHRG010000043.1 GCA_030037495.1 Microcaldota archaeon
ATAGAGGGAATGAGAGGCTACATAATCATTGAAGCAGAGGATGAGCTTGCATGCCGTCAGTTCATTACAAGGGAGCACAATGTCAAGGGTATGCTTAACAAACCGCTTAGCGACGATGAGATAAACAAGCTAATTCAGGTAAAGAAGTTTGCGCAAGACATTGAGAAAGGAGACACTGTTGAATTCACAAGCGGTCCATTCAAGGGCTACAAGGCAAAAGTGCTAAAGGTTGACGAGCTCAAGAGCGACATCACTGTTGAGCTTCAAGATGTGGTAGTACCGATACCTATAACTACCAAGATGAACACAGCTAAGGTAATCCAGAAGGCAGAGAAACAAGAATAATGTGATTATATGGCAGAAGTAACAATATCAGGGCTCATTGAAGGGGGCAAGGCCAGCGGAGGACCGCCATTTGGGCCAGCCCTAGGGCCTCTTGGAGTCCCGGTCAACAACATAATTGCCGAGATAAACAACAAGACAAAGCAGTTTGAAGGGATAAAGATTCCTGTAAAAGTTATTGTCAACCCTGAGACTAAGGAGTTTCGTGTTGAGGTGGGATCACCTCCAACAAGCGCGCTCATTCTTAAGGAGCTTGGGATAGCTTCCGGTGCAAAGACCAAGGAGGAAACAGTGGGCAATCTCACAATTGCGCAAGTTAAGAAGATCGCACAGTCAAAGGAGGCAACAATCTATGGCAAGAGCATGGAGGCAAAGATGACGCAGGTGCTAGGTACATGCAAAAGCATGGGAGTAAAGTGCGAGAACGAGGACCCAAGAAGTATAATAAAGAAGCTCACCAACGGAGAGCTAAAGGCTTAAATATCTGGAAACCATGAGTCATCTCGGATTAAATGGGCGCAACCGTAAGCACTAATGTCGCTTTTGCGTCAAGAGGTTTTTTCAGGCAGTCTGATTCTAGGCCAGAGCTTGAGAGGACAGAAGCCGTGATAAATGACCTCAGGGCAAGGCTTGCCATACCTCCTGCTGAGCAGGCAAGGATAGATACAATAAAGCACGAGCTTGCAGAAGCAAGACACGAGGTAACCTCGCTAAGGAGGGGAAGATACAGCAAGAAAAAGCTGGTTGACAGAAAGCATGATATTCTATCCAGAAGGGATGGCATTCAGGGCATGATTGAGGTAATGGAGGCATATATGTCGCTTTCATTAGTGAGCCTGTCAAATCCAGAGAACCTGGCTGTGTTTGCTGCGCCTATGCCAAAGCGCCTTGTCGCGCATGTACGCAATTCTGATGACGCGCTTTCAAGATTATACGAACAAAGATTTGAATCGCAGCGCGGCAGGGATCCCTCTTCAATGCGGGAGCCTGCCACTGGGGAGGCACTTGCAGAGATCATAATGGCAAGGCAGAACAGAAGACTGCACGGCCTGCTTGAGGCAAGGGACTCCAACTTCTCGACTATGGGAAATATGGTGGCTCAGGAGCTTTATTCAAATGAGAGACTTGCAGAGCTTGGCAGGGATCTTAGGAATAACTCCAGGGAACTGAGAGTGGTAAACGCATCACTTAGGGACCATGGTAAAAGGCTTGGCGATGCCATGAAAAGGAAGAAGGAGAAGCTTGATGAGCTCAATGAACTAAAAGCAAAGAGCCCGCTCAGCGCCGAGGAGAGGGCAGAGATTGATAACACGCTTAAGAACCTGGGCTTCAAGCTGCAGATGCTGAACGATGCTATAGGGCAGGAGCTTGGGTTTGAAGCTGCTGCGCTTAGGTACGGCTCGCTCCAGAGCAGCATCGAGGTGCACAGGATCTGGAGGGATGAAAATAGCCTAAACAAGATTATATACGAAGAGGCTGTCAAAAAGCTCAAGAAGAAATATCACGGGGATTTTTCGCTGGAAAGGGCTGATAGCTGGATTACCAAGGAGGAGCTGCTCACCCTCAACAAGATGATCTGGGATGTGTGGGCAAGGCGCACAGGAAACATATATAGGAAATCCCTGCGGTTTGGCGCCGATGACACAGAGAGGGCGCTGGCGCAGCAATTGGTCTGGAGGGATTACCTTGCAGCTGAAGCGAAAGACATTGATGCGCGCAGCGCATGGACTGATGACAGGAATGTTCCGCCATTATTCGTATGCGGGATAGCAGCATTAATAGACTCCACAGATGGGATGCGGCTGAAAGACCTAAACGTCTATGTCAACATGTTCTATCTACTTAGGGCTGGCAGGATAATTCCTATGGCGCGTGGCGTTCCAGAGGGACCGGGTGGGGAATCCAGTGCCACGACAGGCGGCCCGAGCGCTGCCGCGGGCCAGGTCGGCCAGGCCCATGGAGTAGTTGGCGAGGCTGCTTCTGCTCAGGCCTGAGCATATTCCTTGCATTTTTAAGCCTAACCAACCATTAATTAATATTACAAACAATAGAATACGGTATAGATAATAATCCAAGTGGTAGGATTGCCAAAAGAGCACAAACTCATAAAGGGTTTCGTCTTCAGGTTTGTGAAGAAGAGGATTGCGGGATCCACGCTCAGCTCTGTGCTGAACGAGGCGAGGGACAACTCAGGAAAGGGCCTTCACACAACAGTGACATTCCTGAACGATGAGGTAGATGACTCAGCCAAGGCAAGATACAACGCCAATACGTACGTGCAGTTGGCAAAGCAGTCATCAAGGCTCAACCTTAACACAGACCTTTCCATTAGGCTGAGCCAGCTTGGCATGAGCATAAACCATGGCACGCTTGATGCGTGCCTTTCTGACGTGGTCAACGCGCTGAAGAGCACTGGGACAAGGGTCTGGTTTGAGGCTGAGAACGGCGCTGACGTTGACGAACTGCTTGAAGTCTACAGAAAGTACAGGAACGAGTACAAGAACATCGGGGTTGAGATCCCAGTGATGTACAACCTGGAGGTGAGCACAATAAAGAAGATGCTGAAGCCAAACGACATGGTGAAGCTCACCTACTACGCACACCAGAACGAGGCACAGGCCTTTGAGGGAGCTGAGAAGAAGCAGGATGGCAGGAAGGGCAGAAACGGCAGGGCAAATAAGGAGAAAACCAGCACATACATACTTGAGCACTACGTGTCAAAGATAGGCAAGCTGCTCCAGGCTGATGTGAACGTTGCTGTGCTTGAGCACGACGAGAAGATAATAACAAAGATTGCCGGTTTTAGCAAGGAGTACAAGAAGAGCCTGATATTCGAGCTGCCGCTTGGCTACAATGAGAGGAAGATTAATAAGCTTATGAAGATGAAGATTAATCTCAGCATATACACGCCGTATGGAAAGGACTGGACATCTTATGTGGTCAACAGGCTGACATCTGGGCACGGCCGCATAAGCAGGCTTGCGGAGAGGGTTCTGGAGGGGAGCGGCGCTGAAGTCACAGGTGTTGAAGACGAGGAAGACTAGCGGGGGTAAGAACCCCAGGAAGGTGAATGCCCAGAAAAGAAAGATGGTAGACGTAGTCACTGGACCCACTTCTGGGATAGGGGTCAAGCTCATAAGGAAGCTGCTTGCAATGGGCGATGAGGTCAGGGTCATTGTGCTTGAGGACCCATACAAGAGCGAACTCTGGAAGAGGCTGCCTGGCGGAGTCATCCCATATGTTGCAGACATTACGCTTAAGAAGCCTGATGACGGCCACCACATGAAGGAGGCGTGCTCTGGAGCAGACAGGATATTCCATTTTGCAGCCATAACCGACCTGCAAAGGGCATCAACAGAGGAGTACATACAGGTAAACGTTATTGGGACAGAGAACGTCCTCAAGGCGTTTGTTGATGGGAATCCCCAGAACAAGCCAGTGCACTTCTTCTACATGAGCAGCATTTCCGTTTATGGGAGCAGGCCTGGAGAGGTGCTTGCTGAAGATTCAGAGACAAAGCCTGGTAGCACATACGGGGAGACAAAGCTCATGGCAGAGCTCGTTGTAAAGTCCTTTGCTGCTGCGCACCCCAACATAAGCTACACGATTTACAGGGTTGCAAACATGTACGGCCCTTACTACGATGGGCCATTCAACAGGATATTCAGGTTCATAAAGCAGGGGAAGCTGCGCTACATAGGAAATGCAGACAACCGCATAACCCTGGTCCATGTGGACGACGCTGTGGACGCGATTCTCTTGTCAATAGACAACAGGGCCGCTAAGAATGATGTCTTCAATGTTTCTGATGGTGAGGTATACACGCAAAGGCAGCTGTTCACAAAAGCGGCTGAATTCCTGAAAGTCAGTCCTCCAAGGAAGCACATACACCCTGCTATTGCAATGCTGGGTGCGCCAATACTGAAGCTTGGGAGGGCTGAGCTAGCCTATATAATAAGCGACAGGGTAATAAGCATAGCAAAGATAAAGAAGACGCTGGACTTCAAGCCAAAGAGGAGCATCGACACAGAAGGCCAGGAGATGGTGAACGAGTTCCTCAGGCATTACCACGACGGCGAATGATTAGATGATTTGATGAGGAATGGAAAAGTTGAGCTGTACATAAATGAGGCCGTAAGGGGCAAGGGGGCTATGCTCTTCACATTGATAGACCCAGTTGATTACGATACGCCGGCAATAGCTATAAAGACTGCAAGCGAGTGCGCCAGGGCTGGGGTTGACGCGATACTGCTTGGAGGCAGCGTTGGAGCACAGGGAGAGCTTCTTGACGAGGTCGCAAAGAGCATAAAGGAGAAGATCGATGTTCCGCTTATACTATTCCCAGGGAACATAGCCACAATAACAAGGCACGCTGATGCGATATTGTATATGTCGCTCATGAATTCAAGGAACCCATACTGGCTTGTGCAGGCGCACATGCTTGCTACCCCGCTCATAAGAAAAGCTGGGATAGAGCCGCTCCCTACAGGGTACATACTTGTTACGCCTGGAGGGACTGCAGGCTGGGTCGGTGATGTCAATCTCATACCAAGGGAAAAGCCGCAGCTTGCCGCAGCGCTGGCGCTTACCGGGGAGTACCTTGGCCACAGATTAATATTCACTGACACTGGGTCAAACCCAAGGAAGCAGGGATACGGGCCAATACCACCGGAAATAGTGAAAGCTGTGAAGAGCGCGATAAGCGTTCCATACATGGTTGGCGGGGGGATCAGGACAACGGACGAGCTTAGGGCAACATACCAGGCAGGCGCAGACATAGTTGTCATAGGCACAGCGTTTGAAGACCACGGTGCAGAAGTCTTCAAGAAGGCCTCTTCATACGTGAAGGTCACAAAGGAGGAGGGCGCAAAAAGGCTAAAGAAGATGTAGCCCCATAGAATAAGGATTCGATGAAGGTGATAACCACAGCTGAGCTCTCTGTGCTTGCAAAGGAGCTCCAGGATCTCATTGGTTTCTACATTGACAGGTTCTACGAGGTGAGCGAGGGCAGGTTCAGGATCAAGCTGAGCAAGAGCAAGGTTCAGTGCAACCTCCAGATAATACTATCACACACAATAAACAAGACTAGTTACATTGAGAAGCAGGATCAGCCAACAGGATTCGCAATGGCTGCCAGGAAGAGGATAGAGGGTTTCCAGATAAGGGATATAAAGCAGCTCAACAATGACAGGATAATGCTGTTCGTGCTCAAGAAAGGCGAAACAGAGCTAAACCTTGTGGCAGAGATGTTTGGCAGGGGCAACCTAGTAATAACAGACAATGCGATGAAAATACTGCTCGCATACAGGCAGCAGGAGATGAAGGACAGGGTAATAAAACGAAACATGGAGTACGTGACACCAAAGCAGTCCGGAAGCTACAGGGCTGATATCCCGGAAAGCATAATACCAAGCGGTTACAAGACGCTGCAGGAGGCTCTTGACGAATACTACCACGAGAACCCGGTAAACGCACAAAATGGCGAGAACCCCGGGCAAAAAAGGCTTGCGGAAGAGCTCCAGAACAGCATAAAGAAACAGGAAAAAATACTTGATCGCATTGACGTTGAAATAGCGGGCAGCAAGGAGCTTGGGAATGCGCTGTTCAACAACATGGCACTTGTGAACGAGCTTGTAAAGGCTGCGCAGGCAAACAAGAGGATCACAAAAGAGGAGCTGCAGAAAATGTTCCCCACAATAAGGATATTAAATGTTGACCTGAAAGATAAGAGATTGACAGTAGAGCTGAGCAAATGACTATGAAGATAACTTTCCTTGGCACCGGCGGTTCAATGCCGACAAGGGAAAGGGGCCTGCCATCCGTTGCGCTGGAATACGACGGAAACGTCTACCTCTTCGATTGCGGGGAGGGAACGCAGAGGCAGGCGGTGCTCTATTCCGTGAACCTTTCAAGGGTGCACTCCATATTCATATCGCATATTCATGGCGACCACATGCTTGGTCTTGCTGGACTTGCAAGGACGCTTGCGCTGATAAAGAGGACAAAGCCACTTTATGTATATGTACCTCAAGGCAGCGAGACGATAGCCAGCACGCTGCTCAAGCTTGAGAACCCTATGATGACATACACTACAATAATAAGCGGGATAACCCCCGGTGTTATATTCAAGGGCAAGGGGTTCAACGTGAGCGCGTTTAAGGTTGACCACACCGTGCCAACGTTCGGGTTCGCGTTTGAGCTTGAAAAGAGGATGAGATTCATCAAGGATAAGTGCAAGAAGCTGGGGATAAAGGGGTTGATGTTCAGGCAGCTCTTGAAAAAGGGCTCGATAAGGATAAACGGCAAGACGATAAAACTGAATGACGTGACATATGCCGTAGAGGGCAAGAAAATAGTCTATGTAACTGACACAAGGCCTGCAAAGACGACAGTTGCAGCTGCAAAGAACGCTGACCTGCTCATGCACGAGGCCACTTTTGCAGACTCCCTGGAAGAGCTGGCCAGGGAGAGGTCGCATTCCACTGCCGGGGAAGCAGCTGGCGTTGCAAAGAAGGCGAAATGCAAGAGGCTCGTGCTGCTGCACTTCAGCGCAAGGTACAAGAACGTAAACGAGACATTAAGGGATGCAAGAAAGGTCTTCAAGAACACTGAAGCAGCAAAGGACGGCGCTGTTATTACCATTTAGGGGCTCGTAGTCGATTGGTAAGACGTCACGTTGACAACGTGAAGACACGGAGTTCGATTCTCCGCGGGCCCATCTACTTAGATAATAGAAACATTTAAATATATTAATTATGTAAGTATATTATGGCAAAAACAAGAACGCTAACGATAAGCGTGGATGAGGAATCTGAGAGGAAATTCAGGAAATTGGCGCTGTCAAAATACGGCAAGAGGAAGGGAACCCTAGGCAAGGCCTTGACCGCAGCCATGGACAAGTGGATCGAGCAGGTTGAGGGGGCAGATCTTACCGCAGAGACGATAGATTTGATGAAGAAGGGAGTAGCAAAAAAGAAGTGGAAGTTTAATAGAGAGGAGATATATGAAGAGCGATTCAAAAACTTTAGATGAGAATAGATTTTTTGATACCAACCTTTTCGTGTATGCATATACGGAGCCTAATAGCGAAAAAGGCAAAAGAGCACAAAAGCTACTCATAGATGTTTTTGAGGGCAGGGCGAAGGGTGTACTATCGAATCAGGTTCTCGCTGAGCTCTCTTATGTTTTACTGTCAAAATTTGAAACAGACCCGGAGAAGGTCGATGTTATAGTCAGTAGTATAAGGATAAATGCCAATTGGAGAAGACTAGAGTACAGCACCAAAACGGTTGCAAAGTGTGTCAAAGCCATACTGCATACGAAAACAAGATTTTTTGATACGCTGATTGCGGAGACCATGAGGGAGAATGAAATAAATATGATAATAACGGAGAATACCAAGGACTTTGAGCGTATAAATGGGATGACTACGGTCAATCCTTTTAGGTGACTCGGTTCCGATTGAAGAATCGAAGCTCTAGGAACATTCTCCGCCGGCCCATTGTTGGTGTGTAAATGGATCTGAAGAATAATACAATACTGATAACAGGCGGCGCTACTGGTATAGGCTTTGCGCTTGCCGAATCGCTTTTAAAGCTAGGCAACAAGGTGATAATCTGCGGCAGGAGAGAAGAAAGACTAGCAGAAGCGAAGAAGAAACTTCCAGACATAGAGGTGAAGAGGTGCGACGTTTCAAAGGCAGGCGAGCGCAAGCTCCTCGTCGACTGGATCAATTCCAACTACAGGGAAACCAATATCCTTGTGAACAATGCAGGGATACAAAGGCAGGTTGACTTCAAGAAAGGGGCAGAAGACCTTATGAAGAGCGATGATGAGATAGA
Source organism: Microcaldota archaeon (assembly GCA_030037495.1). GTDB lineage: Archaea > Micrarchaeota > Micrarchaeia > Micrarchaeales > Micrarchaeaceae > JAJZYD01. The sequence continues at coordinate 8,184 of JASHRG010000043.1, forward strand.
CATCAATCTCAAGGCGCAGGTTTACCTCTCTGCCCAGCTTGTGCCCATGCTCATGAAGCGCAGCGAGTCGGCAATAGTAAATGTCTCTTCTGGTCTTGGTTTTGTACCTCTTTCAAGGTTTCCCGTATATTGCGCAACAAAGGCAGCAATACACTCGTTTACGCTTTCGCTCAGGCACCAGTTAAGGGACACTTCTGTAAAAGTGTTCGAGATAATACCGCCGACAGTGCATGACACAGGACTGAAGGGAAAGCCAATTGAGAAAACAGACTGGTCTGTTTCGGCAAGCGAAGTGGCAAGCGCAGCCGTGAAGGGTATCATAGAGGACCAGTACGAAATTGCGATAGGGCCGTCAAAAGCCTGGGTTTCGGGCTCAAGGGAGGATCTGGACAAGATATTCAGGAATATCAATCGCTGAGCAGTCCAAAAGGGCGTTTGTATGGGAAACATAGGTAAGCAATCATTTGATAGAATATCTAAAATTACGGCTTTAAGAGATGCAAAAGCCAGGTCAGGCCCTAATTCCAAAAAGCAAATCGGCAGTATCATTCGGTACACTCAACCCGCTGATAGAGAAACGCCAGTCGCATCCGGGAACTATGGTGAGGCGCAATGGGTTCCCGCCTGGCGCAACCGCAATCCGTTCGTCTCGTCTAATACCTAATGTTGGTCTTGCAAGCAGCTTTCCTTTACGGCTCAACGTAAAATTGAATCCGCTTTTGTCTATACCAGCGCCAGCCAGCCACCCGCTTTTCCCCTCTAACTTCTCTAACTCTATTGGATCTCCGGCAATGGCGGGTATTGCCACCTGATATGCAGGTGCACCTATGCCCAGAGCCAACCTGGCTTCCGTTGATTCAGCATAATCTGCTCCACCGTCTACCAAATAAATTTCGAATGTTCTTCCCTCTTGCAATTTGATACTAGATATTTTACCTATCACCATCTTCCTGCCGCTTTTAAGCGGCATTGAGATGGTCTTTCGGGTTACAACATCGTAGATCGCTTGAAGCGCTTTGAGGCTAAGATCCTGCGTTGCGGCAGTATATGGCTCTGCATGGCTACCAGTACGGATAGTGTACGACGAGCTGTAGGTTCTGTCCTTTGGAAGAAATCCGCCTCCATATGTAGAGCTGTCTATACTTGACTGACTAGCATGTACTACCACGGCCCTACCTATATCTAAATAATCGCTCTCTGAATGGTACTTAGTGTGTGTTGTAATGCCCATTTCTGCAAGCTTTTGTATAAGCTCTAATCTTCTGGCTCCCTCTTTCTTACGCCTGCTTGCCTCATGAGCTATTTCGTCAGCTTTTTCTGACGCACTGAGCCCACGCCAGGTTTTCCTATCTGATTTATCATAGGGCTCCCGCCCGGCCTGATGCATCTCTGTTACTTCTCTTTGCCTTTCTTCTATTCTGCGTCTCAACCCATTCAGTATGCCCATTTCGGCAACTATCCCAATTGTCAACGAAAATGTCCTTAGCAGGTCTTTTGAGCTAGAATTCCTTTTTCTTTCGATTTCCGCAGCATCACCATATATATCTAGCGGGCGCTACTGCCTGCGGCTACCCCGCAGGGCAGCGTCGTAATGCCTTTGATGGTATTCTGACCATAACGGGGCTCTAAGCTCATCATACCTCTTCTCTACTTCACGCCGCCTCTTACGTTCCCAGAAACTCATGCTGGCTAATTCCTCCTCTCGCTGCCTATCCAACTCTCTAATTTTTTCATCGAACCCGATGAGCCATTGCCTGTCTTCTTCTGTGAATGCGAATCTAGGGGATTTAGGCGGCTTCGCGGGGTAATAGTCATGGCCTCCTTCGCCAAAGACCGGTATCATGGAAATGGCTCTAAAGCTTCTTAGCCATCCGCCAAGACCCGCAGTTGCATTACCTCGTCTTTGCATGCCCTGGTTCCTATCGCGTTCTGGCATCATTTCTAAACGAGCCATAATGGGCTGGAATTTTTCAGATATATAAATATTTTAATAGATACGACATTTGTTGGAAGTCTCGGGGTTGGCGGTCTCCCTTGCCAGGTATGCGCGGGTTTCAAAGCGATGAACAAGATATTCAGGAACATAAACAGATGAGCTTGCTAAGTATTAGAAAGCCTATTTATACTCTTGTGAACAAATCCACTTGACCTTGGCATGAACGAAATAGACACACTTGTTGTGATAGTAGCTGTTGTGCTGATAGCAGCTGTTGTTGTCCTGCTGCTCGGCTACCACCCAAGCAAGTTCGGAAGCATTATGAGCATAACAACAGCGCCAATACTGCTCATTGACCCGTCGCATGTGCCTCCTGGAACGCAGGCAATACTTGTAACATATTCCTCGCTAGGAGTTGAGAGCAACGGAGCCTGGCGCAACGCCACGGGAAGCGGGACCGTAAACCTCTTCACCGTAGAAAACAACAGCAAGATACTGGGCTATGCGAACATAGCCACAGGTGCGGAGGTTGAAGCGGTAAGGATCAGCATAGACTCTGTCAAGATAAGGGTGAACGGCGCAACATATGCAGTGTCTGTGCCAAACCCGAACGTAATCGTTACGCTGGGAAGCAACTCGGTGATAGGCTCAAGGAGCGGAATCCTTGTTGACCTGCTGACTACTGTCATAGCGCAGCCCGGGACAGTATTCCTCGGCCAGGGCGACCCTCCCGGCAACTACACAATGACGCCGGTTGTAAGGGCCATAGTGATAGGTGGCATGGACAACATAACGAATACGTACATAAGCAACACGGTAAAGATTAACAGCACAGTAAAGGCAGAGATTGGGTTCCTTGTATAACGCTTCCAGTCGATTATCCTATAGTTGCCTGAGCGCCTCTATTGGCTCCAGCTTTGATGCCCTCCATGCTGGATACGCACCTGCAATCACGCTTACAAGTATCGCGACTATGAGAGCAGTCAGTATTGTTGATAGGGTGAAAACTGGCGTGAATGAGAGCGAGCCTGTGCCTGATGACGAGGTTGGCGCTGCGCCTCCTCCGCCGCCTCCAACAAACACCGCACCGCCGCCTCCTGCACCCGCCCCTCCCCTGAAGCTGCCGCCGCCAGTTGTGGCTGTTGTTGGTGCGCCTGATGTACCTGATGACGAGGCGCCGCTTGTCAGTGAGGCTAGTCCGTATGCTCCGCCTGCTCCGACGATTATTCCTGCGACCCCGCCAAAGAAACCTATTATCAGAGCCTGCACCACGAATATGGTAAGTATGTTGTGGTTCTTGAAGCCAACAGATTTCATTATTCCTATCTCGTGTATGTGCTCATAAACAGAGATCAGCATTATGTTCATTATGCCTATTGCAGCAACAAGCAGCGATATGCCTGCTATTAGGACAAGCAGCGTTGTTATGGAGCCTATAACGCTTGAAGCGGTCTGCGCTATCTCCTCTATTGATGTGACCCTGACGCTGCTCCCGAACACTGAGGTTATGCTGTTGGCAGTTGCAGAGACTGTGCTCTCGTTAGACGCCTTTACAAGTATGGTGTTGAAGGATGTCCTGTGCAGCAGCGTCTCCGCAGCCTGGAGCGACATCAGCACCCCGCTGTCAACAGATATTATGAACGATGAGGCGGTTGGCGCAAGTATTCCTACAACAGGAACGCTAATGCTTGTTGACGACCTGCCGCTGCTGATTGACAGAGTCACTGGTTGTCCGTTTGTGATCTCCTGGGAGCCTCCGCTGCTTGACGGGAACGCTATGTCGTACCCTACAACAGATTCAGGAGACACGGTGTCAGGGTACAGCGTGCCCTCGTACAGGCTTGCGTTCTTGCCAAAGAACGATGAGAGGTCCTGCGGGTCCATTCCTATTATGGTGACAGATGTATTCTCTGTGCCTGAGCGCAGTGTTGCCGAGCCAGTGAGCACAGGCAACGCAGTGGTAACGTTTGGCAGCGACTCCATTTCCGCAACAGTAGCGGCCGTGAACCCTGAGCTTGATGTTCCTGCCGATGATACCAATATCGTTGTAGGGCCAAGGGACGAGAGCTCGCTTGATATGCTTGCGCTTATGCCCTCTGTAAGGGACACCAGAGCGACTATTGATGCCACTCCTATGACTACCATAACTATGGTCAATGCTGTCCTTACCTTTTTTTCCCGGAGGTCCTTATAGCTCAGGAATAGTATGTCGCTTAGGTTCATTTGGCCCGCACCCTGCCCTTGTTCTTCGCCTTTTCCTTAATAAGCAGGTATGCCAGCACTATGGCTATTATAAGCAGCACAACTATTATCGTTCCTAGTAAAGGGATCAGCAGCCCAAAACCAAAGCCAGCGCCAGGGGCGTGCGTGAACGGCCCGTTGTATGTGCCAGGTCTAGATGCGTTGTACTGCGCTGAAGTCTGCACCGAAACCGCTGCAAGTGCGATTGTTGAGACAAGAAGTGCTGCAAGCGCCTTTCTGGTGGTCATTTGGACGCCCTCTTGTTCTTCCTCCTCTCTCTAATATAGAGATAGGAAACTGCTATTATGGCTATTACAAGAATTATGGGCAGGAATATCCCACCTGCAAGGTATATGCCTGAGCCTCCTCCGCCTGCAGCGAACCTGCCGCCAGACGTGCCGCTTGAGCCGAACGCAGAAGTTCCAGAGCCTATGGTTACGCTCACATTGCTCATTACAGTAACATTCTGCCTCAATGGGTTCAGATAGTTGATCTTTATTGGGATCTTATAAGTTCCAGGCGTTATGCTGTTTGACGCCTGCAACGACAGGGTAACGGGCGCCTGCTCGTCAGCGCTTATGTCTCCCACATAAACAGGGTTCGAGCCGAATGCGCTGAAACCTGATGGCAGCACCGCGCCCACGCTTACAGCCGATGCTCCCGCTGTGCCTATGTCGGTAAGCACGAAAGACACCGATATTATACTTCCTGGCGTGGCGCTGGATGGCGTGACCGTAAGCCCTGATGTCGATAGGTCTATTGCGCCCACCGGTATAAGCGATGTGCTGTTCACCACCTGCTCTATCTTGCTGCTGTTGAAGAACGTTGCAGTTAGGTTGAATGGGAACGACTCTATTGACGCGTTTCTAGATACGAAGATAGATGTACTTATGCGCTGCGACTGACCCGGTGTCAACGAGCCGAACTGCGCCTGGGAGCTACCTATTATGGCTCCATCTATGCTCGGCACGGAGTAGTGCACGTAGACAGAGTTCAGCGTGGTGTTGCCTGTGTTTGTCACGTTTATTGAAAGGTTCTGTATCTGCCCGGATGCGACTGTCTTTGGCTGTATGTTGACAGAGAGCGGCGATCCGCAGCTCTCTACTTCAAAAGTTATGTTCCTGCTTTCCTGGTCTTCATAATACGTAAGATAATAGTAGTTTATCCCTACCTGGGCAGTTGTTAGCAGCGACGCATTGGCCGTTACAAACACCGGCAGCAAAACCATTATTGAGTTGAATGAGCTCAGGCTTGGTATGAAGGCCGTGCCATTGCCCTCTGGGAGCAGCGACCTTGATGGCGAAACCGCGAGGTTGATGAACTGCATGTTTGTGTTCACCAAGTCTGTTATCCCTATACTAGGATTGTTGTTGCCTCCGTTGTAGACTATTATTGGTATGTAGTTTGTCAGACCTTTGCACAGAGTTGTAAGGTTGGAGCTTACACTGAATGTTGGCGGGTTTGGTATTGGGGATGGGCCGCTGAGGGTTGCGAATGACACTCCTGTTATCGCCATCAGCGCAAAAATCCCGATCAGGCCCATTGCCTTTACTTCTGTTTTCATGTCAATACCTCGTCCTTTTCCAGTTCTCCATCCTTTATGTGGATCACTCTATCGCAATGCCTTGTCAGGTCAACGTTGTGCGTTACCATCACTATCGTCACCTTCTGGTCCCTGCTTATGTGCCATAGCAGTTTTATAACATCCTCGCTTGACTTGCTGTCAAGGTTTCCGGTTGGCTCGTCTGCAAGCACCAGCGTGGGGTTGTTGACAAGCGCCCTTGCAACAGCCACCCTTTGCTGCTCGCCGCCGCTAAGCTGAGTTGGTTTAAGGCGCAGCCTTTGGCCCAAACCGAGGTATTCGAGCAGCTTGTCTGCCCTCTTCCTTCTCTCGACACCTGTCATGCCCGATACCATGAGCGGCAATTCCACATTGGCCTCCGCGTCCATGCCGTTCACAAGGTTGAATGCCTGGAAAACGAACCCGAGCTTTTTGTTCCTGAATTCCGCCAACTGGTCGCCGTCCATCTTTGCAGTCGGCACTCCATCTATGTAAAGCTCTCCACTTGTTGGCTTGTCTATTGTGCCAAGTATGTTCATGAGTGTTGACTTACCTGAGCCTGATGGACCAACTATTGCCGCGAATTCTCCCTTTTTGAGCGTGAATGAAACTCTATCAAGAGCCCTTACAGTAACGTCTCCTGACTTGTACGTCTTGCTTATGTTGCTGACCCTTACGGAATAGTTGCCGGTTGCCATGCACATCGCTTATAATGACTAGGCCCATCTATATTTGATACTATGGATTAATTTGCTTAAATAGGTTTTGTATGGTTTAGGTTTTTGTTAGGTTATTGGGGGAGCTTCTGGTCAACGCTCCTCCAAAGGTAGAGCGATGCGACTGATTTGTATGGTTCCCACTTTACAGATAGCTCTTCCATGGTCTTTTTGTCTGGGCGGCCCCTTAGCTTGTACACCCTTTTCACTGCGTTCTGCAGGCCAAGGTCGTCCATTGCAAACACGTTGACCCTGAAAAGGCTGAACATCAGGAACATCTCCGCTGTCCAGCGCCCTATGCCGCGCACATCATCAAGTATTGCTATGACTTCCTCGTCAGGGAGCTCCCTCAAGCTCTCCAGGTCTAGCTCCTTTTTCTGTATGCGCTCGCAGAAATCCTTTATGTATGAGTACTTTTGCGGGGATATGCCGGCTCTCCTTGCCCTTTTCTCTGAAGTGGCGAGGAACTGCCTTGGCGTTGGTAGCCTTCCGTTGTAGAGCCCCTTGAATTTTTTTAGTATCGCGTCAGCTGCTGAGCCTGCTATCTGCTGGTATATGAATGTCTCGATTATCGCCTCGTATGGGTTTGATGGACCCCAGTTCGCCCTTATGACTCCGAGCTTTCCTATCACCCTTCCAAGAGCCCTGTCTCTTTTGCTGATGTGTGCCATTGCCTTTTTCCAAACCTTCCTGTCATTGAGCGACTCGTATTTTGTCATAGAATCATCTGTCAGTGTGCGTGCCTAGCCTTCGGGTCCCTCCAGTTGTGTATGGCTTTCTCATACCTTTCAAGGTTGTCTGTGGGCCAGAACTGCCCGTTCTTCAGCGGGTATGCGTATACGGGCTCCTTCTCCACAACCCTCTCAAACACGTCCTTCTCCAATGATACCTTCTCCTTATCAGGCATCATCTCGATTATCCTCTTGTTTATTATATATTCTCCGGTATTGATCAGCTTGCTTGGGGTTGTCTTAGGGTCAGGCTTCTCCACGAACCTTCTTATCCTTTCACCATCAAGCAGGACAACCCCATATCCTGTTACGTCTTCTTCCTCCTTTACCAGTATTGTTGCAAGCGCGTTGGTTTTCTTGTGCTGCCTGTACATACCTGCTAGGTCAAATTCTATCAGGGTGTCTCCGTTGACGCAGAGGAAGTCGTCTGCTTCCTTGCCCTTGAGCTTCTGGTATGCAAACCTTATCGCGCCCCCTGTCCCTAGGGGCCTGTCTTCTATGGCGTAGTCTATCCTGTGCTTCTTGTCAGTTTTGTCGAAGTGCTCAATTATCTTGTCTGCCTTGTAGCCTATTGACAAAACCACCTCTTCCACTCCGTAGTAGAAGAGCTCATCTACCAGGTGCTCGAGCACAGCCTTGCCCTGCACAGGCACAAGCGGCTTTGGTATCTCGTATGTGAGGGGGCGAAGCCTGGTGCCCTCTCCACCTGAAAGTATTATTGCAAATTTCGGTACATCTGGCATCAAATCAACCCATGCAATTGAGTGATAAGGACCGTCGCTTATCATGCGGTTCGAATCTATTTATACGTTTGCCCGCGCTTTCGCCCGTGGCGCATTGCGCTCTTCACAGAGTCAAGCCTGTCAAAAGTTCCCATGTCCTTCGCGTATTCGTTTGTCACGAATCCGTAGATCTTCCCGGTCTTAACAAGGCGCGGAAGCACCTCCTTCTCAAGGCTGCTCCTTCCATCTGGTATCTTGCTTATGATTCCTGCATCAAACACGTATATCGATGCGTTTGTGAGCCTGCTCTGCAGCGGTGTTCCTGGCTTTGGCTTGCCCAGGAAGCCCACCACCCTCTTGCTCCTATCGAGTTTTACAAGGTCGCTGTCATACGGGTGGCTTGACTCGTGGACAACAAGGGTTGCGAGAGCGCCCTTCAATTGATGGAATTTGATGAGCTTCTCGAGGTTAACCCTGAACATTATGTCACCTGAGAGCACGAGGAACCTCGAATCTATGAATCTTCTTGCGTTCCTTATCGCGCCTCCTGTTCCCAGAAGTCTCCTTTCAACAGTGTACTTTATCTTCACGCCAAACTTTGAGCCGTTCCCGAACCTCTTTCTTATCATTTCGTGCTTGTAGCCTGTGCACATCACTATCTCATTTACTCCGTACTTTTTGAGCTCGATTATCTGATGCTCGACTATAGGCTTCCCGCTTATCGGCACAAGAGCCTTTGGTATCTTGTAGGTAAGCGGGCGCAGCCTTGTGCCCCTGCCTCCGCAAAGTATCAGCGCCTTCATTTAGACGCCTTCATTGATTTTATCATCTCGGCAGCCTCGAGAAGGTTTCCTGCAACGAAATCTGGCTTTGCCTGGAACGCTCGCTTGTCCTCCGTACTAGGATCACCAACCTGTATGGACCTGAAGCCGGGATACTTCTTTGCCGCGTTCTCCCCGGTCTGTATGTCCCGCGAAGTGTTGCCTATCATGAATGATGCCGGCATGTCTATCCCAAAGCGCTCTTTCGCCTGCTCAAGCATTCCAATTTTCGGTTTCCTGCAATTGCAGTCTATCTTGTACTTTGGGATCTCGCCGGGAAACCCCTTTTCCGGGTGATGCGGGCAGTAGTAGACCGCGTCCACAACAGCGCCCTGACTCTTTAGCTCCTCCACTATCATGCGGTTTATGCCCTTGACTACCTCTTCTGTGCAGAAGCCCTTTGCTATCTGCGGCTGGTTGGTCACTATAATCACATACATTTTCATTTTGTTTAGCATCTTGATGCCTTTTGCAGAGAAGCCAAAAATCTCAACCTTCCTTGCATCGCAAAGATCTGGCACGTCCCTTATTATTACCCCGTCCCTGTCCAAGAACGCCGCCCGGTTCCTCATCAAAAAACCTGATCACTAGTTTCTTTCTGCAGTTGGTATTTATTAGTAGCGTGCAACCTGCTAAGGAGTTGTGTACGAAAATGCCCAGTTTGTCGTATAGAGTATGCTGTTCGCGTATCCGTTGTCGCCAAGGCCGCTGTAATCGTTTGTATCCCCGTTGAGTGGCCACCACGCAACAAGGTTCTGGAGGTCCACTGGGGGCGCGCCTATCCCAGCCAAGTACTGCTGGTATATCGCTGCCGATGAGAGCGATGTGTTGTATATTTGTATGTTGGCTATGTTGCCGTTGAAGTAAGCTGGAGCGCTGCTCAGCCCGCTTGAGCCCACGAAGACGTTGCTAGAGCTCGGTGTTGTGCTCACCGGATTGCTAAGCCCGCCGAACTGCGCAAACTGCTGGCCGTTGACGTACCACGTGGCTGAGCTTTTCGCAAATACCAAAACCAGGTAGATGAACTTCCCTGCTGACACAGGCCCTGTGTTGCTGTATGAACCGCCTCCAAGGTTGCTGTGGAACATCGACTTTGTGTCATAGTACTCAAGATTCGGCACGTTGTACGTTGAGTAGGAACCTGCTGCGCTTCCTGGATCTACTAGATATATGCTGAGCGGAGCTGTAGCAGACACAGAGTTGCCAAGCGCGAATAAGATCGGATATGCTGAGGTCTGCACCTGGGCTACGTCCAGCCAGAATGAAACGGTGAACCTGCCAGTGGAGCTGGGGAAGTTTAGCAGGGAGTTTGTTGGGCTGTAGAAGCCAACGTAGCCGCCGCTTGATGATGTGAAGTTGGTTATGTACTCGGGAAGGCCAGCACATTCCCCAGTTAGGGAGAACTGCGTAGTATACGCGTTTATCGCCCTTGACACATAGCACGCACCCGGGGTTATCTTTGGCGTGTATGTGCTTGAGGTAAAGACTCCGAGCTGGTAGAGTATCACAAGAACGACTGCTATGATAAGGAATGCCCAGGAGTGCGTTATCAGGTATTCGATCGCACTCTGCGCTTGCCTGTTCTTAGCGTTTACAGTTTTTGCCACGAATACCTAAGCTCTAACAATGAATATAAACATTTCCGAATGCCATGCTTTGTAATCACTTTTATTAAGCTTTGTTTGCGTATAACTACCGATGCAATGGGTAGGGCTCAGGGCGCGATGGAGTATGTAACGACTTACGGATGGACTTTGCTCATAGTCATAGTTGCGCTCCTGGTCCTGTTCAAGCTCGGCGTGTTCAGCAACTCCTCGCTTCCAGACACATGCATATCTTCCTCAGGCTTCATATGTTCCAAGGTATCCCTGGATACAAGCGGGATAATGAGATTTGAGTTCGGCCAGAGCACCGGCAATCCCATAACCATTACTTCGATAGGGTGCTCCAGCACAGGCGCAACGCCCGGCAACCAGTCAACAATGTCATCGCTATTGGTGAAGAACGGCGCCTTTGTCAACCTCACGGTGCAGTGCCCTATGCCGCCCAGCATAATAGGGACCAAATTTGTAGGCACGATATGGATCACGTTCACGCAGGGATCCATATCTTACATGGACAACGTGGGAGATGTCACTGCAACGGTAAGCACCAAGGCAATACCCCCTGTATACGTTGAGGGGATAGTACAATCAGCATCGGTCAAGACCGGGAGCGGATTCAGCGTCAGCTTCCCCGCAGCAGTAACGCAGGGCGACACGCTTGTAGCAGTATACAGCACTGAGACCACCAGCGGCGGATGCGCTGTTGCCAGTGTTACCGATACGCTGGGAGACTCCTGGACATCTGTAACATCGAAGTGCGAGAAAAGCGGCGCGCAGGGCGGCAACACATGGGTGAATTCTGCGATGTTCTACACAACTGCGGTTGGCAGCGCAACAGATGTAGTCTCTGTGGGCACCAATGGCGGCGGCACAGTGTCGCCAAGCAGCGGCCTGATTGCCATTTATGAGATTTCACCGCCTGTAAACAGCGTTGTGGCAGCCTCTCCCGGCTTCGGGACATCATATCCTGGTGAGGGATATTCGACTGCTGCACAGCTTGTGTATGCGCCGAACTCTGTAGTAATAGGCGGCACTGATGAGTTTGATGCATCGGGATGCTGCAATGCAGGAGGTGGCTATTCCATATACTCAAACTCTGGGGGAAGCGCCTCCATGTACTCCAATTCTGTGAATTCGCCGACAGGCTTCACAGTGACAAGCAACAACAGGAACGTCTACGGCTGGGTTGACATAGGCGCTGCCTTCGAACCTCACTGATGCGCGTGCCAGGTATAAACAACTAATAAATAGGGATATGGACTAAGCTCTTGCTGGTGAATGCATGGTGCGCAAGGCATCTATTGAAAGCTGCCTTGGGCACATTGCCTGAAGTTGTGGTATCTGGCCTTATGGCCTTGTGGAAGGATAAGGCTAAATATTTTCTTTGCTAATTTATCTTAGGCGATGAAGCTCACCTGTAACCGCCATGTGGCTGATAGCTTCTATTTTTGCGCTTGAAGGTGAGTGGTTTTGTGGCGGTAATTAGCGAGGCTCATAAAAGTACATTGAATGGCAGCCTTCGCATAATAGAAAGGAGTCTACAGATGATTAAGGCTGAGCTTGGGCTTGATGGCCAAAAAAGACAGAAAACTGTTCTGCTCGAGAAGGAGGACGACATAGATGCTTCAGTAAAGCCGGCTATGTTGGAGGTGATAAACGCAATGCTTGAAGAGATAAAGAAAATGAAAAATGAGTTCGGGCTGGAGACAGAAACCGAGCGCTCAAGCAGGCATGTTAGGGCATATTTAAGCGAGATATGGATCCTTCTCGAAGATCTTAAAGCAGATAAACTGAGCGCCTATGGCCATGTATCAGAGGAGGAAAAAAACGCAATCGAACCGCATGTCCTGAAGTTGCTGAAGAAACTAAAAGAAATTGAGGAGATACGCTGAGACTGTTGTAATACGAATGTGATCTAATGTGCATGAGATGCAGAGGCAAAGACGGTTTCGCTATGCTTGGAGCGGACAGATGTGAATGTAAATGCGACCCGAAGTCTTTGGATATGGATCAGAGGACAGAAGAAAGAGGGATATCTAGAACTCAGCCAGTAGGTATCTGCAAAGAATGCAACCATAGCGTCGCGACATGATACTTGCCCGCAAGTTTAATGTGTTCAAATGAAAGGAGAAAGGACGTCCAGGCAGCGCATACTAAGGACATTGGTGCTAGCTGACAGCCTTAACGAGTTTATGTCATCATTAGGGATCATCTGTGAGATACTAAATTCTACTGAATTTAAACCCAGAACCAGGCATTTCAAGGATGTCAAGTTTATTTTCCTTGCGCTTGTAGTTAAAGCGAATAGCATAACTGATAAAATGCTCTTTCAGATAGAGAATCTCGACAAAAACACGCACGGGTTTTTCCAGACGAATCAAGAGCTCGGGGAAATGCGCGCTACCCTGGCAAATGCCTATGAGCAGATCCAAAACGATAACATTTCTAAAAGCACGGAGCAGCTATTAGCCGCCGTGAAAAAATATGAAAAGATCTTTCCAAAAATAAGAAGACTTGATGCATTGTTTGATTTATAAAACGCCAAGGAAGAGATACAAAGACAAATTGGTATGATTATGGAAACGGAAAAGGAGTTCGAATCAGATCCTGCGATCCGATCTCTGCCAAATCAGATACGGCAGAAACTGATCGGCTTCATCTACAAGGAGATACCTAAGACAAAGTTCTTCAAACCAGACGGTAAGCCAGACAAAGAATGGGAGATATTTTATGGTAGCAATTGGGACTTGGCATTAGAGAGCGCGTTGGCTGAAGCTTGGAGAGTTACACGCGGATCAGCGTGGCTTCCAGAATGGGTTTTAGAAAAAAAGTCGCTTTGGGATTCGGCAATGTCTTCTGCTTCTATCTATATATGGAATGCGACGTGGGGCTTAGAACGCGAGTCGGCGCGACTTGTTGTGCGCAGCGCCGCGAAAAATTCGGTATACGAACTTGCTAAGGATGCGGTCTGGGATGCGGTACTCTATTCCGAATATATATTAGTAAACGACATTCAATTCGAAGGTAAGGAAAATGGCATGGCACAGGCAAACGCACGCTGGAAGGTTTGGCAAAAGGGATATGGGCTATTATGTGATATAGACGGGGTTTTTTACGTCTATGCAATAAAATCATGATTTATTTATTATAAAATTAGAGGCGGCAGTGCAGGCTTCTAAAGGCAGGCGGTACTATGTACAGACAAAAAATCGACAGGCTAAAGATGTTATCAGGAGCCCTCTTAGAGTTAGTGAAGGCCGATAAAACTGCGTATAGGAACGTGGAAAATGCGCTCAAGCGTTTGGACAAGTTGGAACTCAATCTTATGCTACTTGGCCAATTCAAACGGGGGAAGAGCACTCTGGCGAATTGTTTCATAGGGAAAAAGGTAATGCCGACATCGACCGTGCCCTTGACCGCAGTAGCTACAGAAGTGCGTTTCGGTGAAAATGAGAGAATGACCGTTGTATTCAAGAATGGAGATGAAATTTCGAAACTCATAACTAAGATAGCCGAATACGTAACAGAAGAAGGAAACCCAAAGAACAGGAAAGCTGTGGACCATGTAAATATTTATTGCAAGGCTGATTTTCTAAAAGATGGATTGGTATTGATTGATACACCTGGGATAGGCTCGACCTTCCTTCACAATACGAGGGCAACTCGAGACTACTTGCCGAATTGCGATGCGGCGCTTTTGTTGATATCTGCAGATTCGCCATTGTCAGTGGAGGAGACTGAATTCATAAAAAGCATAAAGAGATACGCCCCGAAAATATTTTTTGTCTTGAACAAATGCGATTTTTATTCAAAGAAAGAGATAGATAAGATGAAGGAGCATATAGAAAATGAGCTGAAGAGGTTGGGGCTGGAAGTGAGCCTAATCCCAATATCGGCACGCCTTGGTTTAGAAGGCAAGATTAACAACAATAAACAATTACTAAAGGAAAGCGGGCTAGATGCGCTGGAGTTAACGCTGAAAGAGTTTTTATATAAAAATAAGAACGATGTCTTACTAGAAGCTGTCCGGTTAAAAATTTATTCTGTTTCTGAATCGCTCTATAACAACATTGGTTCCCAATACGCCGCGCTTGATTTAGACACGAAAGATCTGCAGGGAAGGTCGCTAGAATTTCATAAGCAACTTGAAAATATAAAGCATCTAGCAACCATGTATCCTAATACGATAGAGCCTGAGCTTTCCGGCGTTATGGCTGTAATAGACAAAGACATTTCTGCGGCTAGGCAGGAATTAACAACTGCCATATATCTAGAAGTTAAGGCTGAACTGGAAAACGCCCGCGGCACCAAGGAAAATCCGATAGATCAGGCAAACAAATTAATTAAATTTGTAGTAGAAGCAAAGCTCGGAAAATGGTGGAAAACTGAAGACAGAAAGATAAAGGGAGATGTAGAGAGCATACAAGAGCGGTATAACGGAATGGCGAACGAAGCAAACTTGCGGCTTGCAAAAATTTCCAACAAGATGTTTGATTTTAAGCCAAAAACCATATCGCGCACCTGCAGCATCGACATGCCTACCGACTTCAGTTTTGGGATACAGGCCTTTGGTACTGAATTCATGTTCGTTCCCAGATTGAATAACATATTGCCGCCTGGGATGCTACGCAAGAAACTGCTAAGAGAGCTTGAAGAAAAAATCTACGAAGTTGTTGATATGAACCTTGGAAGGATACGCTATGACTATCTACAGCGTTTGGAAAAAGGTGGCGAACGATTCGCCAAATACTTGTTAAAGGACATTACAAAACTTCAAAAGGAAATCGAGACTGGGCTAGAGAAGGGAAGCTCGCTGGCGGGGAAAACAATGGAAGAAAAAAAGCGTGCGAAGACAGAGCTAAATCGGCAATTGAAAATCGCATTGAGGATAATGAGAGAGGCAGCTCGGAAATAGTGCGGTTTGCAGGCAACCTTTGATTCATTTTATCATTAAGCACATCTATTCACGCATGTGAGTGGTAAAGGTGAGCTTCATCACCTTGGATCTAAAGCCGTCTGAACTCTGCCAATAGGGTTGAGAATGCTAAAAAACTTAAAACGCAAAAAAGTTGGCTATTCTTACCTGTGTCCATAGCTGCAGAACATATGACCAGTATATACCCTAATAGAGACTTGCACCCACTTTTTGGCCTTTCTTCTACGGCAAAATTCTGCTGGGTTCGTGCTGCTCTCGAGGAGGTTGCCTGAAGCTATGGTCTCTAGTCTTAGCCTTTTGAAAAGGAGTAAGAACTTTAAGTTTTTGGTAAGAAGAACTAGTATGGGGCTCATATTCTGTTGGAGCGGGGGAAAAGATAGCGCGCT
This sequence comes from Microcaldota archaeon, assembly GCA_030037495.1. Taxonomy (GTDB): domain Archaea; phylum Micrarchaeota; class Micrarchaeia; order Micrarchaeales; family Micrarchaeaceae; genus JAJZYD01. The sequence continues at coordinate 23,838 of JASHRG010000043.1, forward strand.
TGCGCTGAATGAACTTTTGCAACAGGGTAACAAGATAGACACCTTGCTCACAACCGTGACGAAAGATTATGATCGTATTAGCATTCATGGAGTTAGAAGGTCTCTTTTGAAGATGCAGGCGGAGGCCGTAGGCATACCGCTTGAAGAGGTATTCTTATCAAAAGATTCGTCTGATGAGGAATATGAGAGTAAAATGCAGGATAAGCTTATTGAACTAAAGGAAAGAGGCTCCACGTCAATAGCATATGGTGACATATTTCTCGAGTGGCTGAAAAAGAAACGCGTGTCATTGGCCAAAAACGTGGGCATGGAGTGCGTTTTTCCATTATGGGGAAAAGATACAAACCAGTTAGCTAATTCCTTTGTGGGAAACGGCTTTAAGGCTGTCTTTACATGCGTAGATTCAAAAGTGCTAAGTAAGGAATGGGCTGGAAGGGAATTTGACACTTGGGCGTTGATGAATCTTCCTCCTGGCGTTGATCCATGTGGCGAGAATGGGGAATTCCACACCTTTGTGTACGAGGGACCTATATTCGAGTATGAACTGAAGATTAAGAGGGGAGAGATTGTATACAGGGAAGATAGGTTTTATTACTGCGACTTCATGTTGGGATAACTACTTCAAGTTCAGTGCTCCTCTCGGGATTTGATGTATAACACTAGTGTGCAAGTGGGCTTGTTAAGGGCGCTTAGCATAAAGTTTTAGTGCCGATTGGCGCGATATAAGCTATCAACAAGTAATTTGCGCCTTTTACTCCATTCCTTGTTGCTAGTGCTTTTAAGCCAAGCAACGTGCAGATCTATAAATCTGAGGTTGCTGGCCCGGTTCCTACGTCTCTCCTCCTTTAGCTCTTTCAACAGTTTCTTTTTATTCCATCTAACCAAGCTTCTCACCGAGCACTTCCTCTGCATATTTTCGCTTCACGTCAAGGTTGCTCATGAAGTTCTTCAGTTCTTTAACATTAATATCATCTTTGAAGAAACGATATAAATGCCTTGCGTCAAGCTCGTCCTTTTCGCTCCCCAGATACAGCTTAAATGCAATCTGAAGCTCTATTGGCGCCGTGGTAATCGTGTGCTTGCCGTTTATAACCACCTTGATCGGGTGATCCATGCTATAAAAATCTGTGTCTTTCCGCGGAAATTTTAGTTCAAAGTTTGGCTCTGTTTTATTCTGTTCTGCAAATCTGACAGAAAGTTTCTCCTCAAGTCTCTCATAGGCGTCCCCTGAATCTTCTGCATCCAAAATATAGAAACCAAGAGCGAATAGCTTTTTACAGAAGTTATCAAAGCGGACGAAAGATACTCTTTCTATAAACATGTCGACATCTTCGGTGTTCCTGCTCCTGCCAAAGAGTATGGCTACGTAGCCGCTAATTATAACGTACTTGAAATCTACAGCTTTTAGAAATTTAAAGACCAGTTCGTCGAGTGGGGTAAGCGCTTTGTCTGGATATGATATCCTCCCGTTTTTATAGATAGATCCCACAGAATCTACCAGCTAACGCATGCAAACTATAAATATACTCTGCTCCTCTCGGGTATCACGTGAGAACAATAGTTTCTCTAGTCTTAGGACTTTGTAATGGGGTAAGAAACTATGCCATGTTGTTTTATTTCTTAGAAATGTAAACCGCGCAGAGTAAACTGCCAATAAATGCAAGCGCAGGTCCCGAAGTCATTGGTCCAAAAGTCAGCCAATAACTGAGAAAAGCATATATCGCAATCAACCCGCCAAAAATACTAGCACCTAAGGCGAGCTTGGCTCTGTTTTTATAAAAAGCAAAAAGCATTACAAGGGAGGCAACTCCGATCAAAATTCCTTCGACCATCGCGTATGTGAAAAAGGTGCCAAGTGAAGGCCAACCAATTTTTTGGGCACTATAAACTATTGTACCTCCAAATGTCAATAGATTGTGGTTTGTATTACCAACTGCGTTATATCCTTCGCTTCCGGTTAATATAGTAAGAAGACCTCCTATGAGTGTTATCAATACACCTACTAAGGTTATCTTCCGTATCTTGATCATAAAGTACTATATAATGTTGGTTTAATAAACATTCTCATCGGCAACTACAAGACTTGCGCTTTATTACCATCGCTCTTTTCAAGGAGGTTTTTTGAAATAATTAGTGTCTTTTTGCGACTGCGCGTACAGGGTCAATTAATTCTGCAGTTATTATTGCATCTGGCGGTATTTCGATTTTGACTCTAAATTCTCCAAACACTCTGTCACGTAGTGTTTTGCTATCCAGCTGATCAGATTCAACATTGTCGTACCTGACAACTGAAGTAGACTTCCTTACCTTAGAAAAATCAATAGTTACTATAACGCCATAAGGCGAAAGTTCGCTATGACCAAAACGTTCTGCAGCACTTCTAAACGCCGATGTTGAAATAAATTTAAGGTGTCTGCCATAGACCCCACCAAAAGTTATACCTTTTTGTTTTAATTCTTCGAGATAACTATCACGTTGTTCGCGCGTTTCGAAATGAGCTCCCCTGTAGATATACAAATTGTTAGTGGTTGATACGTATTCTATGAGTATTTTGGAAATTGCATCGGCAATTGCATTGTAAATTTCAGGTTTAACACCAAATTCACGCAAATAACCAACGTAGCTTCTCCCTTCCTTTATGCCCTTGCTGTAAAGCATTCTGGCATCTTCCCTTCCAAGAATCCTTACTGCTTCAGAATATTCATACCCTGCTCTTGCAGGTCCACCGCGAATATCTATCGTTTCCTTCATCCCTAATATAAGCTTAGCAGCTAGTTCTAACCTTTTTTCCGCCTGTGGCGTATTCCAAAAACGATATGACAGATTCTCTCTAAATATATCCCTAGGTTTCTTGACTTCTGCGCCTGCAAGCTTGAGCAGGTTTTTAAGCGGCCCACTAACTAAATTTTGTACATAGCGTTGCATTTGTTCTCTTTCGCTCTGTGACCAAGGGATCTCTAAGGGCGGTTGTCGAGTCGCTGGGGGGCTATTTCTTTCTCTTCGATCAACTGTTAGAGTAGTTGGCGTACTGTTAGAAAGCGCGCTAACTAAGAACATCTTTTTAATTAGAGATATAGTGATGGCTTTTTTGACATGCTTCTTGTTTCTGCTTCCTAGCACAGTTGAGCTGACTTTTGTTATTATATTTTTGAATTCATCTATGCTTCCTTGGTTCTGCTCTGCGGTTACAAAAAGTTCAGCGATAGAAAAAAATTGTGATAATTCTTTAGCTATTATTGCTTGTCCGGTATTTTGATTTTCTATATGCTTTAAAATTAGATTAGCCCTTGTGTCGAAAATTTCCACTCCGTTACTCGTAAGCTCATTGTCCTCCTCCTCAAGATTAAGTAAAGAATTTAGCAATGGCTCGCCCATCAATGAGATTTTGAATTTTGTGATATTTAAAGCTATCTCAGTCATGGTTCATTAATATGAATCTGATGCTCCTCTCGGGATTTGAACCCGAGTTTCAGCCTTGAGAGGGCTGTGTCCTTGACCAGGCTAGACGAGAGGAGCCTAATTTTATAGGACAAGACAGTATTTAGCCTTTATTTGTTCGCGTCAGAGCTTCCTTATTATCTTCCTCGCCATCCTGTCGGTGAACGCATTCGGCATTATTTTCTCGCTTATGAAGTCCGCAACCTTCATGTCGGTTGTCTGGGAAAGCAGCACCGCTTCGTCAACGAAGTTCTCCTTTAACTGTTCATCGTATTCTGGTCTTGGCTCCCCGTTCTCTATGCTCTGCGTAACAATAGCCAGCCTTGCGAGCGCATCGGAGAACCTTTTCACAGGCCCCTCTGGCGCGGCCTTTATCCCCATTGCGTGCTGCATCAGCTCCAGGTGCACAGCCGCTTTGCTGGAGTGGTAGAGCACCCTGAACGGTATTTTGTAAATCGCCCTTATCAGGAAGCTTGTCACCTCATCCTTTGGCTCTCCTCTTGACGCCATTATCGCCGGGATTAGAAGAAGGTTCTGCTCATTGCTTATCTTCTTTCCGTGCCTGCCAGCGCAGCTTGAGAGGAAGAGGTCCCTTTCCTTTGTTGTCAGCTCGTAGAACAGGTCAACATATGCAATCACAGCCAGCTTTATCGCCTTGTAGAGCTCGCTGCCGCCCATGTCCTCCATCTTCTGCAGCTGAGTCGCGACCTCTGCCAACTCCCTAATCTGCCTTGAAAGCTTCCTTAATGATTCTCCTGTCCCCTTCTTTGAGGATCCTGAAACGTGCCTGCTTGCCTTTGCGTGGGCCATCGCGTAGAGCAGCCCCTTTACAGGAAGCAGGTTTGCGCCGCACCTTATTGCGAGTGATAATGCCCTTGAAGCTGAAACGCTCTTGCTCCTTGAAACAGGTCGTGACTTTGTCTTTTGCAAACTAACCCTACCTCTCTAAACTATAATGAACTTGGTCGTTGGCTATTCTTGTAAAAATAGTCTTTTAAACCCATCAGTAATTTGCGGAATTGAGTTGCAAATAAATCGGTAAGTTATTTAAGATTGTATTTACACTTATCATTGGGGGTTTGATGACCATACATATTGAGGATGTTGACTACGCAAAGAGCAAGAAGCTCCTCTGGGCAGAAGAAACCGTCATGGTCACAGCCACTGAGCGGAGAATAGGCCCAGGTGGCCACCTGATAACGCCAACAACGGTTATAGCAACAGACAAGAGAGTAATCATAATAAACAGGACAACGCTTGGCATCAGGAACGACTATGAGGCAATACCTTACAACAGGATAACCAGCGTCAGGCTCGAGAAGGGCATAATATCATCTTCGGTCTACATGAGGGTTGAGGGTTACACCTCGCCAGGCGAAGAGGGTTTCCTGAAACCTGGTGAGCAGGAGGGAGAGATACCAGGACTCAGGGGAGGGGACGCGAAGGCACTCTCCGATTTCATAGAAAAGACGATCGCGGGGGTTACTCCGGGCCAGATGGCAGGGGCGTCATCTGCAGGGCAAGCGCAAGGAGGTGCGGGCTCCATCTACTGCTCAAAGTGCGGCGCAAAGAACAGTATCGGCGCAAAATTCTGCAGCGCGTGCGGGGCCAAGATTGGGAAATAACGCTGGTGGTACAATGATAAAGAAAATCTACAGCTATGCTGTAATGGTCAGGAATGAGAACAAGGCGGTGAAGTGGTACACGCAGAAACTTGGCTTCAAGGTCGTGGACAACTACAAGGGCTGGAAGACTGTTGCGCCGAAGGGCTCAAAGAATGTTATACACCTGTGCCAGGTGTACAAGGGCCAGGGGCTTGAGCCAGGAAACCAGGGAGTATCCATGCACACGGACAACCTTGACAAAACGTACAAGCAGCTCAGGGCCAAGGGAGTGGTGTTCACCATGAAGCCCACAAAGACCGAATGGGGAACGTTTGCCTCATTCAAGGACCCTGACGGCAATGAGTTCACATTATACTAGAGCCTGTTTGCCTTCTTGCCGGCTATCGCCTCTTCTATGGAGTACCTTCCTATTACCTTGGCCTTGACTTTGTCTGTCTCGCTTATCCCCCTGCCTTTTGCTATGTGCTCTGCCTGCTTCAATTTATTTGCGTATGCCCTGTAAGCCTTGACCGCAGCTGAGCACGCGTCCCTTTCATGGGGATTTGTTATAATGAACGGCCTTGCCAGTTCCATCTTCTCCGTTATGCCCAGTTCCCTCTTCGGGTGAAATATCCTTGCATTGAACGCAGCGGCTATCTTCCTTGCGGCGTGGTTTGGTTCCTTGTCACATGCAATTATTGAAGGTGTCCCTATGCTCTCTATCTCGTCTATGAGCCACTCTGGCCCAGAAGAGGCCATGTGGTTTACAGAAACAAGCTTTCCATCAAGGTCCAGGCATGCATAAGCCATGGTTTTTCCTGTATCAATCCCTACTATCAGGTGCAGTCCATCACTTCGTCTGGTTTATTGAATACTGTATTGCTGCATTAAGCGTCTGCGGTATTGTTTGATAATGGCAGTTCACCACATACGTTGGCGTGGTTGTTATGCCGTAGTAGTTTGCAAAGCTTCCCTGCAGATAGAGCTTCTGCGGCGCGCTGCCAAGGCATGACGCAAATGCGCTCATGTTGAGCCCAGAGCCCTGCGCTATTGACGCAAGCGTTGAATTGTCAAGAGGTGTCCCCTGGTAGAGTATACTGTAGTTTGATAGGAACGCCAGGAACCTGCTTTGCTGCAGTGAGGCGCACCAGAGGTCTTCAGGAACCTGCGCCGTCCTGTTTACCCCGTAGCCATTGTAGAGCTGCTTCTCAAACCCCGTTGATATGAACTTGTATGATATGTTAACCGCTTGACCATACCTGCTGCTTGCGTTTATCCCTGCTATCATGCCCTGGATCGCGCCAGGCGCATATGGGTCTATGAAAGCGTATACAGGCATGGTTGTATTCGGAGTTATCACGCATGAGCTCTTTCCGTTGATTGCAACTGCACCGAATGCCACCACTCTGTTGCCAGAGGCGGTTGCCGGAGCAACCGTCTGCACAAATGATCCTGATAAGCTGAGGTTTGAATCATACAGCATCATGCTGAAGTAGAGCGTTGTGTTGTTCAGCAATGGGTCAATGTATGGCATGACAACAAGCCATTTTCCCTGATTTGGCAGATAAGTTACATTTGCCTCCTGTGGAAGCGAGTAGTAGGGGAGCAGCGCAAGGCTAGAGTTTATCAGCGCGTAGTTCGCCAGCACCTGTTCAGCCGCATCAAGCGCCTGCGTACTGTTGTGGGCTGGAGATGCACAAATGCCGTTTGCGCTAAGCCCATAGCCGCAGCTTGGTGATCCGTTGCTAAATCTAGAGAGCGCGAACGCAAGCCCAACGAGGATTATCACAAGCACGATCAGCGAGACGTGAAGGTAGTCAAGGCCAAGGCTCTTCACGGCAGGCCTGACAAGCATAACGGGCTCGTCGCCCTTTGCGTTAGTTTTCTTTGCCATCTCTCCCACTAAAGGAACCATTAAGATTGCTGGTTAAACCTTTAAAAACCTACTATATTATTAGGGTGATCTTGCCGCAAATCTCACTATCTCAGAGACTTGCACATGTGGACATAACTGTCATTACGTTCGAAAAGGTTACTAACTGATCCATATTTTCTGAATCCATATTTCCTGTAAAGCGTGAGCGCTGGCTTGTTTCTTGTATCCACCCAGTCTTCAACGAATTTCAGCTTCTTTCTCTTAGCATATTGTATCGCATACCCAAGGAGCATTGTGCCTATTCCATGCCTTCTATATGTGCTATCAACTATGAGTTCATCAAGCAGGCACATGTAAGTGCCCCAGTCCAGCGTCATGCCCCCTGCCACATTTCCGTCAAGTTTTACGACAAAGGAATCGCAGTTATCAAATGCATGCAAGACTCCTGCTAGCCACCTTCTTCCCCAAACATTTACTATCAGCGCTTTTACCTGTTTCCTATCACTTTCTTTGTATCTTGTAATTCTCGCCTGCATGCTACCTATTGCCTGAAAAGGGTTATAAAATAATAAGTGAATGGGGATTCTCGGGATTTGAACCCGCGGCCTATGTCTTAGGAGGGCATGCGCAGTCAAACATCAATCTCCAAGATGTATGCAGACATATTGGTTGGCATAACTGCATATATAAAATATCCATGTGCTACTTTACAAGTTCCTTGTAGTTAAAAATGTTTACATTATATTTGTTTTTTATTGTTCCTTTCTTTTTAAGTATTTTTGAATCCTCGGTAACTAAATCCTCTTTTGAAACAATTGCTGTTGCCAATATCAGACAATCTATATAATCGCTAAATTCGGTAGATAATGCGCTTGCAATCTCTATTATCTTAGGGTCATAGAACGGCTGGATTCTAAACTCGCGATTTATGGTGTTTATGGCGTGTATGGCTAATCTTGGGTTTAGCTGGAGTTTGGCAATTTTTGCTTGGAGTTCAAATAAGGAGATCTCGTTCACTCCGATGTCTTCAAATGTCAAAATGCTTTTTTCGCTATCTATAGCAACCAGTAGATCTGTTTCTATTTCCAGGCCCGAGAGGGGCAATAAATAGGTAGTGTCAATTATCATGATTGTGCCGCTTCAGATAATTCATGCCTAAATTTCTCAAAATCCTTCTGGGTGACCTTTGCGACGCGTTTTGAATGCAGTAATTCGTGTAATCTGCTTCTATTTGTCAAGGCTCTTCGGACTACCTTGTTTAGCACTTTAGATATTGCCTTAGAGCTGTTGTACTCGGCAACGCTCTCTTTAACAAGGGCGTCGTATACGTCTTTTTCTAATAGTACTGTGGTTCTTCTTTGCATGAGAATCACTAATATGTTTGTATGCCTAAACATATAAATAGCTTTCTTGTGTTAATAAACTAAACGGGCTCCGCGGGATTTGAACCCGCGACCTATGTCTTAGGAGGACATCGCTCTATCCAAGCTGAGCTAGGAGCCCATCATTTCAATAAAAGTGAACTATCTGTAAAATATATCAGTATGTGTTTATCACAGGCTTGCCTTAGCTCTGTAGAACTTCCAGCGAAGAGGTGAAGGTTGACGGTTTCGACCTTGAGGTTCTTTAAAAATTCGACCAGGGGTACGAAATCAGCATCGCCAGAAAGGATTATTATGCTCTCAACGCCTTTGGTCATCGCAGATTTTATGGCATCTACAACAAGCAGTACGTCAACTCCCTTCTCTTCTGGAACAAGACGCTTACCTAATTTTCTATATCTTAATTTGCGGGTTTTAATGATTATTGGCCATTTTGGACTTAAACTTCTGATTCCACTATGAAATTTCTGCTGGGCTGCGTATTGAGTTTGTTCTTTTGAGATGTCTTTTACTGCATCGTACAGATATATTTCTCTTAATTCAAAACTGAATTGTTTTGAAAGCATCGCAAACAGCCCCTCATAATCTGCCGGAGGAAATGGAAGTCTTCTTGATTCTTTAAGGGAATGATAAAGGTTAGAGTTGTCTATGAAAAGGGCTGCCTTCTTCATGATTATCAGATTTAAGCCCAGCTTTACCAGCCGAAGCCGGTAACCCTGGGGATCCTATGATAGTACAGCGTAGTTTAAGGTATATAAGGCTTTAGGAGGACATCGCTCTATCCAAGCTGAGCTAGGAGCCCATGAAAGGGATTCTGTATGGAGCTATTTAAGGGTTGTTGCTTGTGTGTAGACTATGGAAGCTGGGACTTGACAAGCGAACCGAAAGAGTATGCGGGCATGAGCCCATAAGGAGGGGTTTGCCTGACCCTGAGCCATGTCACAGTGCCCGTGCCTGTTGCAAGCGCCTGATACCAAAATGTTACGGGAGACGATGACGCAGATGGCGACTGCGCTGACCCCGCTTCCTGGTAATTGAAGTAAGATGTCATGTTCTCTTGCCAGCGCACTATGCTCCATACCCCGGTGCTCTGCGAAGATGATAGTGTAGATTCGACGCATGTGCCTGCAGAACCTGGTATCTGAAGCGTGCTCGCCCCTGATAAGCCTCCGTCCATGGCGACCGCGCCCTGGGTGCACCTGAATGAATTGCTGCTGTAGCCGAATGCTGATGAGGAATAGCCAACTGAATTCGGGAATATCGGATAGCCGTAGAATTCAAATGTGGTTGTGGCGCTGAATGCAGAAACGACCCCGTCAGTGGTTATCCCCAGGTTGATGCATGGGTTTGCATTTTCGTCGCAGCTTGTTATGGTTTGGCCAGACGGCCTCTCAAGCGTAAGCCCGTTGTTCACCGCGACGTCCATGGATGCATCAGGGCCCTGGTCGTATGTCCAGTGGCTTGTGTTTAGCTTGTTTCCGTAGAAGTTGTCGTAGAAGTTGAAGACCTTGGCTCCATTGTCATATTGTCCGTATGCGCTCGAGAGTTGCGGCGCCTCACCTGTCGGCCCTGATGCTGACATCACGTTGGAGTCCATGAAGTCCATGTATATAATGGCATTTGATGACCCTGGTATGCTGGTGCCGAGATTTACCCAGACAGTAGTCAGCGATGCGGTGTTGCTCGGCCCGGATTCTATCCACGCCTGCAGCTGGGTGCCTGTTGGCGACCCATATGTGAACTCCACGTTGTTCCACTGTCGTTGTATATAAGCAGAGTATGATGAACTTGTGACGTTCAGCTGTTGCTGGAAATTTGATTGCGTGGCAAGGGGCTGCTGGTTCCTTATCGTTATGGGCACCCAGGCGATTATGCCCTTGCAGCACTGACTGGAGCCAAGGGATTCCACGACTGCCTTTACTGATGCTACCTGTGATACAAGGCCCGACTGAGTACCCTGGGAGTAGTTTATCCATAGTGTACCTGTAAATGAAGTGCCCAGCGCCGCAGAGCTTGGGAGCGGGCACAGGAACGATGCATTCACCACAGAGCCCTGGACAACGTAAGCTGGGAAAGCGATGAACTGGGTGGGGAAAGAGGGGGCAGTCGTTGTGTTCGAACACCCGATATAGTTTATTTCTATTGGCGTAGTCGTCCCTTGGCCTATAGTCACCTTCAGCAATCCGTTTGAAGAGAGCGTTGGGGAAGTGCACAGGTATCCTGCCAGCGGCACGCACGCATTTTCCGAGTATGCCGCTGCCGTGAAGAAGCCAAAGAAGTAGAGAACGCCTACTATGACTGCGATTACCACAACTGCCACAGAATAAAGCATCATCTGCTCGACAGATGCCTGCTGGCGCAGGCGAGTCCTCCATATTGGCCTTTCGCTCTTTTCTTTCAAAGCACCACTACATCATGTTTACCGATGGTATACCAAGTATGGAAAGCGAGTATTTTATAATGTTGGCAAAGGCGAGCGCTATTGCCAACCTGCCCTGCCTCTGCCTCTCGTCCATGGACTTCAGTATTGGTACACTTTCGTACATGTTGCTGAATGCAGCTGCAAGATTGTTTGCATATTCGGTCATCACGTTCGGGCGCAGCTCTGCGCAGGACTTCTCGACAGTGTCAGTGAACCTTGACATCAGTTTTATGAGATTGAACTCGTAATCGGTCGTCACCGCCTCTGGGTCATAGCTTATCTCTCCGCCCATCTTAGAATCTTCGATCAGGCGCACAGCCCTTGCATACATATACTGGCAGTATGGCCCAGAATTGCCCTTGAAGCCCAGCGCCCTCTCCCATGAGAATATTGTTTTCCTTTCCGGAGAGAGCCTTAGCAGATCGAACTTTATTGCTCCGAGCGCAACGGCGCGCGCTACCTCCTCCTTTTCCTGCGCGCTGAGCTTGGCCTTTGCCTCATTGATAAGGGAGAATGCCTTTTTCTCTGCCTCCGCCAAGAGATCATCAGCCGTGTTGCCTATCCAGTTTCCGCTCCTCCCTGAGAGTGAGCCTGACTCAAGCTCAAGCGCACCGTATGAGAGGTGCTTTATCCCGTCGGCTATGTCGTATCTTCCAAGAAGGGTGAATGCCAGCCTCACCAGCGCCTGCGGGTAGTCCTGCCTCGCATCGATTATGTTTACTGCCTTCTTCACGTTGCCATAATCTATGCCCTTGCCGCTCTTTGATGTTGTAAATAGGGGCTTGCCGTTCGGTTGCCTCTCTACGAATGGGATGAACCTGAACCTGTTGTCTAGCAGGCCGAACTTCCACATGTGGAACGCTATGTCCTTTGCAACGTATGTTGGTGTCCCGTCATTCCTTATAAGCACCTTTATCATCTCCTTGAGGCCGCGAAACTCGCTTGGCAGGTTCTTTACTGCTGAGAGGTCCATTACTATGCAGTTAGCGTGCTCCCCCTCCGTCATCTTCTTCGCAACGCCCTTCTTTAGCAGAAGCTCAAGTGCAGCCTCAAGTTGCTTCGTGGCAACTATGTCTGTTTCCCATATCAGCACATCCCTGAATATTAGGTATGAGAAAGCTGTCTGGTTCTGCGCCCTCACGCACCTCTCTGAAAGGTCCCTTGCAAGCTTGGATTCGTATGTCCCGTCCTGTTCCATTAGCTGCAGCAGCTTTGAAAGCTCTTGCTTTATGTCGCGCTTTTCCATTTCCTGATTTACTTTAACGTATTCCTCGCCGAGCCAGTGGTCGAATTTCTTCTCGCCGGGCTCCTTGTTCAGGTTCAGGAAGCCCCACACGCTTTCCACAACCTGCGAACCCAAGTCCTCTATGAAGTCCTCCCTTTCAACATTGTAGCCGCACGCTTGGTGTATGTTTGCGACCGTGTCTCCCAGCACAGCGTTCTTGAGGTGGCCAAGGTGCCAGGGCTTGTTCGGGTTCACGCTCGGGTATTCTATTATTACCTTCTCATTCTTGCCCATACCTGACACGGGCTCTGCCCTTTTTATGCTGAATGCATAATCCATCGTCTGCTTTATATACCAGACCCTGTGGAGGTAGAAGTTTATGTATCCGTTCTGCACTGCTGTCTTCTTCACGAAGTCCGGTGCCGCCAGCTTGTCGACTATGCTCTGCGCTATGTCATTTGGGGTGCCTGGCCTTCCCTTCGCTATCCTAAATGACACGCTGCAGGATATGTCGCCGAAACCCTGCGAGAACTCCACAGTGTCGTCTATGCTCTTGGGATCAAAGCCTGCTGCCTTTGCCGCCTTCTCAAGCGCGCGTGAAAGCTCATCTTTGACCCTGCTGTAAGGCGAACTTTGCATGAATTACCTAATCACATCGAATCTTTTTAAAGCATCTGGAATTGCATCTATGACATCTGTTGCTATTATGTGCATGCCCTTCTTCTTGAAGAGCGTATCCCCGATAAGCGAATGCGCATGAACAGCGGCAACTGCGCTTTCAAAAAGGTCCCTGTGCTGGGCGGCGTAGCTGGCCAGCATCCCGGCAAGGACGTCGCCGCTTCCCATCGTTGCAAGCGCCGGAGTCTTGGCCGCGTTTACCTTTAGCCTTGCCCTGTCAGCGATTATCGTCTCATGGCCCTTGAGCACAAGCACGCAGCCGTATTTCTTTGCGAATGAGCTCGCAGCCTCAATCCTTGCGCCGATCCCTTTTCCCTCCAGGTCAACCCCGGCTAGCTTCTTGAATTCGCCGTCATGTGGCGTGAGCGCCATGTTGCTTGTTATCTGCTTCTTATCTTTGCTGATCATTCCTAGCGCATCGGCATCTATAACCAGTGGCTTATTCACCGATTCTGCAGACCTGGCAAGCTTCCTGAAAAGCGGCATCTTCATGTTTTGCACACCTGGCCCCATTACAAGTGAATCGTGCCTTATGGAGTCTATCTCCCTTACATAGTCATCCTCGCTGCCTTTCAGCTCCCTTAGCACAAAAACAGGTGAAAAGCCTGAGAGTGCAAGTATGGACTCGCTTGTTGCCGCAACCGTGACAAAACCCGAAACTGTTCTCAGCGCAGCAATCGCGTTGTTTGCTGCGTATGCCGCCATCACCGCCGCACCACGCCATTCTGTGCTCGCGGCAATGATCAGTACCCTGCCTCTTGAGTACTTGTGCGAATGCATTCTCACGGGGCTGGTGGCAATCCCTATGTCTTTATCAGTAGCTATGAGCTTTTTTGATAACCCTTTTAAGCTTTGCATAGCATAAATTATCAGGAAGGCTATTAAAATTCTTGTTGTGTGGTTCAGTGTCAAAGATCTACAAGTCAAAGACGAAGGGGCAATTCGTGGTGTACCTACCATCTGAGCTGATAAACGCGCTCGGCCTCAGGGAAGGCGACGAGATAGACTTCTTCAAACATCCAGACAACAACAAGTACTTCATAGTCGCGAAGAAGAGCGACATTGCCAGCCTAATAATGGCAAGGCCGCAGGCGCAGAGGGCCCAGGCCCAGCAGTCGCAGGCCAGGACAGGATCTGGTCTAGATATAACCGAGGAGGAACTAGCTGTGCTGAAGAAGCTAGACTCAATAAGGTACAGCGACAGGACAAAGGACAGGCTCAGGCAGGCGCTTAACCCTAATGAGAGGAAGGTGCTGGTTGGCCTGGTGAAGAAGAAATACGTTTCCCCGTTCAAGAAGGCAGGCGAGCAGACATTCAAGTACGGTATAGCAAAGAGCGTGTACGAGAAGTTCCTTTACGGCAAGAGGGAAAGGGCTAGGCAGCAACAGCAAACCGTCACAATCCAGATACCGCAAGTGAATGTGAGGCCGATACAGGAGCCCAAGAAGTGGGAGAAGAACCTTGAAGCACAGAACACCTATCTTGATGCGCTGGAGCAGAATGGGTTCCTTGTGATAAACAATCAGACTGAGGCGTCATCAGTTGCAGCGCAGCTTGAGGAGAGCATAAGGACAGGCCATGTGATAGGGACAAGGGCCTTCAACAAGAGGTACTACATTGCGCTTAAGGTGTTTGTTGCAAAGAACGCAGCCAGGGTGCTCAAGGCTATAGGGACAAAGAACACGGGGGTCTCTGAAATATCTAAGGTAACTGGGATAGACGAGGAGGGCTGCAGGGCCATACTCTACATAATGGCTGAGAATGGTGAAGTCGCAGAAGCCAGAAGGGACATCTTTAGGATTGTCTGATCACGGATAGTATATCATGTGGTTTATGACCAGCACTATCAATACAAATACCGCAACCGCTATGAGCACCATCTTAGGGTTTATCTTTGGCCCAGGAGTCTGCGCATCGTAGAAGTTCATTATCCCCGCTTGGTTCTGCGGAGAAGAGAGTCCTGGCATTTTCACACCGTTAATCTACTCTGTAAACAACATTTTTATAGTTTCTCTTGACAAGAGAAGTAGGTGCGTAAAATTGGCTGCGCTTGAAGCTGAGCAAGAAGCACTTAGGTACAAAGCGGTAGAAACCAGTATAGCCGGTCCGCTGATCCTCTGGCTCACCTTCCTGATTCTTGGCGTCATAATCTCGTTGGTGATAGCACCGTTGACTTCAGGGATACCAGGCGTCAAGGGCATCCTGACATCAATATCAAACTGGATACTTTACCTTCCTGGCTCTGTTATACTGCCGCTTATAGTCTCAATGTGGATAGGCGAGAGCGTTGGCCAGGGGCGCGGCAACGGGGGGAAATCTGCAAAGATTGGGGAAATAAACGCGGTATATACCTCTTTGATATACGTTGTTGCGATAGTGATAATCTACCTTATCTTTAACTACATAGACAAGGCTGCGCTTGCTGGGGTTAGCGCCTTCACGTTTGTGGAGTATTCTGTTATTGTTCCTGTAGTGATAGTTCTTGTGCTCACTCCAATAGTCGCCACGCTCTCTGCGATGAGGCACTCTGCATCATGACTTCGCTGCGCTGACAATCTTTATTATGTCGTTGTCGTTCAGCACATAGTCCTTTGCAAGCCTCCTCTTGCTCCTCGCGTCTATTGCGTAGAGCATGCCCTTTGCTATGTTGGTGTGTATCCTTTCCGCAAGCTCAAGCGCTGTTGATCCCCTCTTTATCAGTACTCCATCAGGAAGCACGTTTCCGAAATGGTCTGTAAACTGGTTCTCGTCCTCTACAGGGTACACTACGATGTTGTCAAGCAGCTTGAATGTCGTCCTGTTTACCAGCTCTTGGACGTTTGTGCCCCTCTCCTTCAGGAAGTCCTCCATGTGCTTCAGCGCATTGAGGCGCTCTGTTGAGGGATGCTGCTCCAAAAGGGTAAACGTATTTGATCCTGGGAGATAGTTTATGAAGTTTATCTTTGCGGCCTTCCTTAGCGCGAGCTCCATTGCCCCTGAACAGGGGACAACGTGCTCTTTTCCGAATACCTTCTCTAGCAGGCCTATGTTCTTTTCAGAGCCCTGCGCATCTGATTTATTTGCCGCTATTATGACGGGTTTTATCAGCATGAACAGCCTCTTTGCAAATGCTTCTATGTTCTCATCAGACCAGTTAGGCTTGCTTGTGGACAGGCCAGCCTCGCCAGCAGCGCCTTCTATCTGCGGCTTCGTCGCCCTGAAACTGGAGAGTATCTCATAAAGCGCATCTGCCCCGTCGCTCCTCTTTGAAACCGTGTTCATGTGCTTTTTCACGACTCCGGCAAGCCACCCGACAAGCTCATTAGTAACCATGTTTGCATCGTCAACAGGGTTCGCGTTCTCCGTCCTGCTTCCTGACGAGTCTGTCTTCCCGCTTGCATCAACAACAAGTACCAGCGCATCGGCTCCGGACAGGTCATTAAGAAACTGGTTGCCCATGCCCCTCCCTTCATGAGCCCCTTCGACAAGGCCAGCAACGTCTGTCACGTTTATTGGGAAAAGCCTTGTTCCTTTGAGGCACATCCCGCTCCTTGCATCGCATCTCGGAAGGCCAAGCTCTGTGTGCACGCACTTCCTTGCTGCGTATGCGATCCCAAGATTAGGCCGTATTGTAGTGAATGGATAGTCTGCTATTGCTACCTCGTCCATGGTCATTGCCGAGAAAAGGGTGCTCTTTCCCTTGTTGGGCGCGCCCACGATGCCTATCAGCATAAACTCACGCGAAAAGTTTCCTTCTTATTGTCTTTTTGTGCCTAGCCTCTATCAACACGTAGTAGATTATTATCAGCGACAGTATAAGTATTACGCCTATAACGAGAGATTCTGTTGGCATGCCTAGCATAAACCCAAGAAGCGCTATTATTGATATTGCAGGCAGGTATGGATAACCAGGCATCTTGAAGCTGCCTACCTTGCCCCTCTGCCTGAAGTGTATCAATGCGAGGCCTGCCATCATGTACGCAAAAAGCAGGCCAAAGTTGCTTATTGATGCTATTTCGTAGATGTTTCCAGAAAATAGCATAACTATCCCTATTATCGAGGATATTATAATTGCATTCGGGGCAACATCCCTCTTCTTGTTGAAGGTTGCGATCTGTTTTGGCAGTAGTTTATCTGCAGCCATCTGGTAAAGCACCCTTGATGATGCAAGTATTCTTGCTATAGTTGCTGATGCTGTTGCAATAAGGGCACCTATCGCAACAAGAAGCTCAAGCCATGATGGCGCGTGGACGCTCTGCAGTGCGAGTGCAAGAGGATCGGCAACTGATACCGTATATTGGTTTGTTGGAAGAAGGAGAATAAGTGCAAAAACTACCAGGACATAAAGCGCAATGCTTATTACGACTGAAAGCAGTATGGAAAGCGCTGCCTTGCCGGGGCCACCCCTCACCCTGGCAGTGAATGTGGACACGGTCTGAAATCCTGAGTATGCGAAGAATATCGCTATGCTGGCGGCAAAAAGCGAGGATATGCTCCCCTGCTCTGCAGTTGTCTGGAAGTTCATGGGGTTCCAGTTGCCGCCCAGCACAAAGTACAACGCAAAGCCTATGAACAGGAGCAGTACCGCCACCTTTATGGCAACAAGAACGGCATCAGACTCTACCGCGCTCTTTATCCCAATGAGGTTTACGACAGCAAGCGCGACGATGAGCGCTATTGCGAATACAAAGCTATACGCTGCTGCTGTGATGCCAAATATCGAAGACAAATAGGAGCCGAAGCCTATTGCTATTACCGCTATTCCAGAGGAGTAGCTGAAGTACTGCACAATCCCTGTTATGAAACCAAGCTCGCTGCCAAAAGCCTTGTACGTGTATGAGTATGATGCACCTTTTGTATTTGGCAGTATTGAGCCCAGCTCCCCTATCTCAAGCGCTATTATTATTGCCACGACCCCGACTACCACAAATGCAAGAAGCGCGTTTGCACCTGCAAGCGCAATTGCCGTGCCGCTCAGAACAAATATTCCGGCCCCTATTATTGCTGCCAGCCCCGCGCATGTGGCAAGAAGCATTCCAATTTTGCCATCGCCCATTAAGCCGCCTTTAAAAAGCTATAGCTATTAAATCTTAAAAGGTATTTGATTTACGATGCAGGGGTCGCGGAGCTTGGTCAAACGCGCCAGGTTCAGGGCCTGGTCCCTTAGGGGTTCGTGAGTTCAAATCTCACCCCCTGCATATTTGGAAAAAATAGCTAAAAAGTGGAAAGTTTTAAATATCTTTGCCACTAGAATATACCTATGGAAAGAGTAACCGTCGTGGTGGATAGGCAAAGGAGGATATACCTTCCAAGAAAATTCAATGAGAAAGTCGGGGGTAAATTTTTTATCCTGAAGCTTGGGAATGAGATAAGGCTTGTGCCTGTGCCAAGGGATCCTGCTAAGAACCTGGGAGAGATAGGTGGCAAACTCCCAAAGAAATCTATAAAGCAACTGAAGAAAGACATCTTGGCCGAAGCGCAAAAGGGGGTCTAATGTATGCAGACACTGACTTCTTTTTAGCCCTGCTGAAGGGAAGCGATTGGCTGAAAGCAAACGCCCTAAAACTGCTTAATAAACATAGGGGTAACATACATACCTCTGAAACCACGTATGTGGAACTGATGCTTTTATCCCAAAAGTATCACCTAGACCCTATAAAAGTAGTTACTGACGTGATGGAGATCACCAAGACCGACGATGTGACTTACCTAAAGGCTGCACACTACATCAAAGAGAATAGGGTTGGTATTTTTGACGCTTTCCATGCGGCGCACGCTGGCAGTGAAATAATCAGCTCTGACGGCGTCTATGATCGATTGGGAATCCGTAGGGTCAGGTTAGAAGAGCATCCTTAGGGGTTCGTGAGTCCAAATCTCACCCCCTGCATATTTGGGATGATCAACTCGTTGAAGCGTGCAATTACCCTGTTTCTTAAATTGTAGGTATTGGCAAACTTTGCATAAGCCAGCCATCCTTCAAGGCTTCTGGTTGCATCCTCGATGGTCATTTTTCCTTCTTCTTTCATCAATCTGAATTTTTCTAGCCTTTTCCAAATTCTTCTTACGTTACTTTTCTTGAGCAGCCTGTACCTGTAGAATATTCTAAATCCAAGAAATGTTATACCGCTCCTAAGCGGAATGATTCTTGACTTTTCTGGGTGTAGTTGTATCTTGAGGTTTGACCTCAAGAAAGTCTCAATCTCGGATTTGTATCGATTTAGAGCGTTTTTGTCTCTATGAAGTATGACAAAATCATCTACGTATCTGATATAATATTTTACTTTGAGTTTGTGTTTTACGAATTTGTCAAGTTCTCCCAAATACACATTTGCAAAGAACTGCGATGTTAGATTGCCTAATGGCATACCTTTACCCACCGCCTCGGCATTGTAATTGTCTAATATTTGTTTTATCAACCACATTACGTTTTGATCTTTTATTTTACGGCTGATAATATGTAATAAAATTTCGTGGTCTACAGTGTCAAAATAATGTCTTATGTCGGCTTTTAGTGCAAACCCACTATCGCCAATCCCAAAAGGCGATGTGCGTTTGATGTATACTTTTCTTAGGAACTTTTCTAGTCTTTTAATAGCTAAATGCGTTCCTTTGTGTTTCTGGTTTGCAAAGGAATCGTAAATAAAACCTTTTTCAAGACTTGGTCCTATCACGTTACATACTGCATGGTGAATTACTCTATCTCTAAAATGTGACGAACTTATTGTCCTAGTCTTGGGATCACTAACAATAAAGTTAGTGAGCTCTGCCGGCTTATAGGTAAAACTCTCTAGCTCATATTTCAATTGCTTTAAGTTGCTCTCTAAATCTAATTCAAAAACTATTACATATTCCTTCAATGTTTTCCGCTTCCTGGCTTTCTGCCAGGCCAAAACAAGATTATCGTGAGAACATAGAGTAGAGTACATGTCCATGAAGGTCTCCATGAAACTACCATGAGACCTAGGTCACAAGTCAAGTCCATTTGAGCACGATTGCCGTTCCTGATGTCCGAATTGACGTTAACCCTGTCCCTGTTGTTGTAGTTGTAGTTGACCTTCGCGGCCAGAGGCCGAACAATTGTAACCCATCTACTATATGCCATTTCTGGCTCACCGCAGCTTCACGCTTGTAATGTCGCTGCTGAATTTCATGGCTGGTTTGTCTCTTTGAAATAACCAGCACTATAGACGGATGTGTGGACCTGAGTCTGCACCTGCGATTTCTCGCAGTTTGCGGATTTCTCCTGCAAACCTAGGCAGGAATAGCTGTAGTTTCTTAGTACTTATGAGTTTCGGATAAGTTGAGCTGCTTTTTCAGCTTGCTGCCTTGCTTCCTCGTCTAATACCTTCTTCTCTGTGGCAGTTCTCTCCTCAAGAGCCTTAGCCTTCTTCGCAGTGGCTTCCGCGCTTTCAAGTAGCTGCTTTATTTCGGTAATCCGCTGTTCTCTCTGGGCGGCAGAGCCTCTTTCTTTTGCTAGAATCTCTTCCTCCCTTCTAAGAGCATCTCTCAAAGTGTTCGCTGTAACTTCTGGGTCAGCAACAATTGGCTTCTGCGCTCTATCCTGTTCAGGAGGATTAACATACCAGCCTTCTCTAAAATCTTCTTTACTCAGTGCACCTGCGTTTCCTGATCCGAATACTACAATTATGTATTCTCCTGGGCGCTTCTTCGCCTCTGCATAAAGCTGGTCTATCATTTGGACGTTTGCAAGAAAGGTTGCATCTGCGAGCCTGTGGCCTTTGTCTACTGCGTCGGCCACCTCCTTAGGGTCTGTTGACGTGACAGTTTTCTTGCTCAGGCTCAAATTTCCTGCTTCGTCAACTTGCACCACCCGAGCACGATAGCCGTTCCAGAAGCCCGAATCGACGCCAACCCTGTCACTGTCGTCGTAGTAGTAGACGCCCGCGGCCAGAGGCTTTTCTATACCACTTTTCTTGGTTTCGTTTAGAATTTCTACTGCGTCTTGGTAAGTGTAAATTCTCCTGCTTGCATCAAACGCTCTTGGAAAGGCTTCTGCCTTGCTAAGTGTACTCGTTTCCCTTACCTGCAGTGCAACAGTTGCTTTCATTTAATCACCTATTATTAGTTTCGGACCAGTTCAATTAATTCTGCTTCTAGTTTTTTCTTTTTTTGAGTCAATTCCGTGCCTCTTTCATCAACTTCGCCTATTTCCTTTGCTTTCGCCTCTATTTTTGGTATCCTTTCCTTTAGCTTTTTGGCTTCTGCCGTTTTCGCTTCCAGTGATGCCTGCAGTTCTTGTATCTCCTTTTGAACGGTAGCCAGTCTTTGCCTATCTTCTCTAAGTAGAACTTCGGTATCTGCAATCCTAACCCTTTCGCCTTTCTTTTCCTTATCACTAACTAGGTAATAATCTTCGGTAAATTTCTCGCCTCCAGTTAAAGTTAAGGCGTTTTTCGAACTGAATATTAGGAGTTCTCCTAGGTGTTCTTCTATAAATGCAGTATTAGTGAGTAAAGTTGCATCGTAAAGTTGTTTATTATTCTTCTTAGCTAATTCTGCTCCGGCAGCTACTGAGTCTACAGGATCGCCAAATATCTCAGGCTTACCATCTTTACCGACAACCACCACCCGAGCACGAAGGCCGCTCCTGAAGTCCGAACCGACGCCAACCCCGCCCCTGTAGTAGTAGTAGTCGACGCACGCGGCCAGAGGCTTTTCTCCTGCCCCATTGAGAATGTTAACAGTTTCTTTTCCCCATGGCTGGATTCTTTGACTCGGCTTCGTACCTTCTGCAAATGCATCGTTCGTTCTTGTCAGCGGTGCTTTAGGTTCTGGCACAGTCTTTAGTCTATCAGCGGGCGCACCCATATAATCACTACAATATCTACTGTTTTGCCAGATATATATACTGTTGCTTTATTTACAAATTATTAGCAATTCGTTGCGCTTTTGTAAGCGTATAAACCCTCCTTTTGCCCACCTCTGCCGCCTTGCAATCCAATGAACCTCGATGTCGCTGAAGCAAAGACTTATAAATAAGAAAGTAAGATAATATTACTAGTGATTCTATGGAAGAAGAGGTTACTGTTGTTAGTACCAGAGGGCAAGTTGTCATTCCTCAAGATATAAGAAAAAGAATGCGTCTAAAGCCTAAGGACAGGCTCATAGTGTATGGTGAGGAGGACACGATAATCATGAAAAGGCTTGAGCTGCCTGAGCTAAAGGAGACGTGGGCAAAGATAGG
>JASHRG010000044.1 GCA_030037495.1 Microcaldota archaeon
CTTCCCCTCCTGGCTTAATCCAGTTTATCCGTTATGAACTTTGCGCGCTCTTCTGGAGGTGCCTTGGGCACTGTAATTGGTTTGTAACCGAATTCTTTGTATGAATTTTCAACCATTTTAGAAAGATTCCTGGCCCACTCCATTGCCTGTGGCACGGATGCCTTTTTGAAATGTTCTGGCCATAGAGGAGCCAAGAACACATAGTCGTATTTGTAGCTTTTCAGCGCATTTGTAAGACTACTAGGTATTGCGATCCCTTCGAGTTTAAGATAAGCATAAACTTCAATAATTCCACAGTCAAAGAAACAGTGCTTTTCCCTGAATGGAGCTTTCGTAAATGACTCCACGTCTTTTTCGAATACAGCCTCTTCAAATTTTAAGCGCGCCTCTTTGTATTTTTCCGTCATCTTTGATTTTATGAGTTCATCCCATAGTTTCTTGCCATCGCTTCCTACTTCCCCTTGCGATAATACCGTTGCACTTTCTCTTGAAACCCATGCTTCAGGATATTTTGACAGCTCATTGATTATTGTTGTCTTTCCTGTACCAGGTCCTCCGCCTATTACACAACGCTCTCCCATAGAAACACTAGACGTCAAGAACTACGCTTGCCTCAAAGCCGTTTGCTCCTCTCAATATCTTCAGATCGAACTTTGAAACCCCTTTTACATCAAGCTTTGAGAGAGATTTAGATTTCTTCTTTGCCTTCGTTGTGATCTCTGCCGTGTACTCCCCTGCCTCTGATATTGTTATGCTCCTTATCCCGTATCCATACAATCCCTCTGCATCAGATATGGAGAGTGCATCTTGGAGAACAAACCAGAGAAGGTCATCAAGTGTCCTTGCCCTTTCAGATATGGTGAACTTCTGCTCCTTTGCCTTTGCCAGCGCTGCCTTCTTTATGTCCGCTATGGTGTCAAACTGCGCAAGGAGCGCGTTCTTGAACAGCTCCTCCAGCGTCTTGCCATACGCGACGAACTCCACGTCTGCGGTATGGTCCACAAACTCATAGCCCTTCATCGTAATCACAGAACTGCATAAGTTATTAATCTTAATTGCTAATAAATAAGTGTCCTATGAAGAAAAGAGTAACTTCTGAGATGTGATGAAAACCATATCGGCTGAGGACTTCCTTTTTGTGGTTGCATGGATTTCCAATTTAGCGCAGGTGTTATTGTATACGCCTACTTTGATGCTGAGAGGAAGTTCCTGTTCCTGAAAGACCATCACGGAAATGCAGGCCCCCCAAAAGGGCACATAGACAAGGGGGAGAGTGCACATGATGCCGCGCTCAGGGAAACCCTTGAAGAGTCTGGCCTTGGGGTAAACCCTGATGCTTACTACAGAGATGATGTCCACTACATTTACACAGAAAATGGGGAAAAGGTAAACAAGAGCGTTGCTTATTTCATTGCAGAGGTTAAGAGCGATGTCAAAGTGAGAATTTCCCCAGAGCATGTTGGTTATGAATGGCTTTCCCTTAAGGAATTTCCTGACGGCCTTCCGTACAAGAATTCATCAATAAGGAATGCAATAAGGGAGATCTACTTTAGGGCTGATTCGTACATTGACAAAATAGAGAAGATGGATGCGCTCAACAAGGAATATTCAATGCTACCCAAAAAGCAGAGAAGCTGGAGCCTTAGCAAGAACTTCGTTCCTGGAGAGGGCCCGCTTAACGCAAAGGTGGCAATAATTGGCCAGGCCCCTGGAAGGAACGAGGATGAGCAGAGAAGACCTTTTGTTGGCGCTGCTGGAAAGCTGCTTGACCATTTGATAAGGAAGGCTGGCCTAAAGAGGGAAAAGGTCTTCATAACAAGCATTGTGCAGTTCTTCCCGCCGGAAAACAGGCTGCCTACACAAGAGGAGGCTAATCTATGCATGCCATTCCTGAAAAGGCAGCTTGAGATAGTCAAGCCAAAGTACATAATACTTCTTGGAAACTTTGCGGCACAGAACATTGATGGGATGGGAGAAATAATGAAAAACCATGGAAAACTTGTAAAAAGCAAGGAGTATGGCTGTTACTTATACGCAACATTGCACCCTGCCGCAGCTGTGCGCATAAAGAAGCACACTCCGATTATAGAGGAGGACTTTGCAAAGCTTAAGGAGATACTAAAGAGCGAATGATTGCAGAGTTTGCTTTTATACTTTCCTTCTGATTGTAGAAATAGATATCATGACTGAAAGGATTCTTGCAGATTTTGTGAGCGTAAATTCAATATTCCCAAATGAGGGCAAATTTGCAGATTTGGTTGCAAAACGTCTAAAAAATGAGGGTTTTAGAGTCCAGAAACAAATCTTTGACGGCCGTATCAATATCTTTGCTGAAAGGGGAAAGGGCAGAAACTCGTTTCTTTTTTATGGCCACCTTGATACAGTTCCTGTATATGGAAAGTGGAATACTGACCCTTTAAGATTAACAAAACGTGGAAAAAAACTCTACGGGCTAGGCGCATCCGACATGAAAGGTGGTATCGCAGCCATGATTGAAGCCGTACGCGCATCTAAACAAAGAAAAGTCAAGATACTACTTTGCTCTGATGAAGAAAACATATCTAGAGGCATTTGGGAGGCAGTGACCAGAAAGAGGTCATGGTTTAATGACGTGAACTTTATTCTGTCTGGAGAGCAGGGAACCTCAAGAAAGCACGTTGGAGGCGTAGATGTGCTCACCCTAGGAAGAAGAGGCAGAATAGTGCTTAAGATTGACGTTACTGGAGAGTCTTTCCATGGGTCTATGCCTGGAAAGGGCGTTAATGCGATAGAGGAGGCATCAAAAATTGCATTGGAGCTGAGCAAACTCAAATTGAGAAAGCACAAGTACCTACCTGCAGAAAGTCTGTTTGTAAGGAAATTAGTTGGTGAGTCTACAAGCCTGTCTATCCCGGAAAACGCTTACCTTGAGGTCGACATTCATTTTGTGCCACCATCAACTCCTAAAGAGCTACAGAAAAAGGTTAATAAGTTAGTAACCAGAATGAAGCGCAGTGGTAGGCTTAACAGGAAGACAGTTGCAAAAGTTGCGTTAAAGCGCAGGGAAACTCCATATTTGCAACCATATTTTGTTTACCCAAACAACCCAAAGATAAAGAGGCTTGTTAGGCTTGTGGAAAAGAACTTCAGGAAACCGTCGCTGAACTACGGAACATCTGTGGCTGACGAGAATGCCATTGCAAGCATACTTAAGGCACCGATTGTAACGATAGGCCCGCAGGGTGGGAACTGCCATTCCAAGAATGAGTTTGTTTATGAGGCCAGCATGAGGGAATTAGTGAGGCTATACGCGCTTATGCTGGATGAGATTTAACTATCTCTTGCCACGCTTCTCCATGGGAAATAGTATCACGTCTTTTATCGAGGGGCTGTCTGTAAGCAGCATGGTTATCTTGTCTATTCCTATGCCAAACCCTTCTGTCGGAGGCATTCCGTATTCCATAGCCTCTATGAAATCCATGTCCATTGGTTCGGCCTCTGCGTCGCCAGCCTTCCTTTTCTCTGCCTCTGCCTCGAAGTTTTCCCTTTGTATTATTGGGTTCTGGAGCTCAGAGTATGCGTTTGCGAACTTGAGACCGCCTATGAAGAGCTCAAACCTCTCGATCAGCCTTGGGTCTCCCCTTTTTGGCCTGCACAGCGCTGTTGTACCTGCAGGGTAATCTATCACAAAAGTGGGGTCTACTATGTGCGGGTGCACGAATATCTTGAGAAGCTTGTCGTATGCAGTTGCACGGTTTCGTTTTCCCTTCTCTAGCTTTATTCCGTGCTTTTCCACAAGGTCAAAAAGCTCCTTGTCACTCATCTTGAATATGTCTTTGCCTATTTTCTCGTTTAGGCTTTCAACAAACTTTATCTTCTTGAAAGGCGTCTTGAAGCTTATTTTCTTCCCCTGATAGGTTATTTCATGCGCGCCGAATATCTCTTTTACTATGTATGAAAGCATGCCCTCGCACAGCTTCATCCCATCGCTATAGTCGCCGTATGCCTGGTACCATTCAAGCATCGTGAATTCTGGGCTGTGCTCTGTGTCAAAGTCCTCGTTCCTAAAGTCCTTGCATATCTCATACACTTTTTCAAGCCCTCCTATTATCAGCCTCTTTAGGTAAAGTTCATCAGAAATCCTTATGTAATGCTCCTCATTTAGAGTATTGACATGGGTCTTGAACGGCATCGCAGTGGCTCCTCCGTAAAGCGGCTGTATTGTCGGCGTTTCCACTTCCATGAACCCGTTGGAATTGAGGAACTGCCTCATTAACGAGACTATCCTGCTCCTTGCTATGAAGACATTCTTTGACCTGTCGTTCATTATTAGGTCAAGGTACCTTTTCCTGTACCTTAGCTCTGTGTCCTGAAGGCCATGCCACTTGCTTGGCAGCGCCTTGATCGCCTTTGCAAGGAAGGAGTAGCTCTCAACGCTTATGCTTATCTCTCCGGGCGTTGTCTTGAACACCTTGCCCTCAACCCCTATTATGTCGCCCGCATTGAACCCTTTTACCCTGTTGAACCGCTCTTCCCCCAATGCCTTGTAGTCAAAATAGGCCTGTATCTTCCCGGTTGAGTCCTGTATGTCTATGAAGACTAGTTTTCCTGCTTTCCTTACGGCAAGCGCCCTGCCCGCAACAGAGACCCTCTTGCCCTCCATCTTTGCATAGTTTACTTTTACCTCAGATGCCTTGCTGGTGGTTTCATAAGAGTAGGGAAGCCCTGCTATCAGATCTTTTACCTCGTCTTTGCCTTCCATAGGATTCGTATTACTTTATTTGGAAATCTTTATATACGAATTGTTCAGGCGGTCTGAGGCTTTGGAGATGCCGCTCTTGTCCCTGCGCTAGGTGCTGTGTGGTTGAGCATATGGTTCTTTGCGCTCCTCAGTATTCTCAGTCTACTAGCGTCGAAGGTTTCCCCAGGTGCAAGGTAACCTGGAAGCAGTATTGCCTGCATTGTCCCTACCGCCGCGCCGAATAGAGCAAGAGGCGTCCTTGGTATGAAAGGCAGCTCATTCAATAGAAGCGGAGAGTTTGGGATAAAGTGGAATATTGCCGCGTTGTAGAGGTAAATGCCACTGAGTACAGACACGGTCATTGCCGCCGCCCTAGCGTACATCCTCCGGAGCAGGCTCCTTTCCGTGGCCATTATGGCCTCAATCGGATAGCTTGTGAGCTGTTCCCCATACCACCTGGCATCTGCCGTCGCTTCAGTTCTCCTTTTCATATGTTCTGGAGACCCTTTCCTGCTTAGAAACGTTATCTCTGCCTGCCTTGTGTCTATTGCGTCAAGCAGGCCAAGCACCTGCCTTTTCTGTTCGGAGTTTTCCATCGGTCTCTTCTCGGCTGTCCTGCTACCTGTACCGTAAAGCGAAATTAATCCCATCCAATCACATGCCTTGTCTATAGAGCACTAATGATATTTAAAACCTAGCTGGCTGCCGCTAATTGGCAAAAAGAAGTTAGGCCTGCCGGAGAGGAGGGTAATGGCAGGCTCTAACTTTTCTGTGGGGGTGATACAATCAGCGTATTCCTTGTCTTGTTGGGATTGTACATGTAGTACACTTTGTGGCCAGTCTGGAACCTTTCTACTATGCCCTGCTTGTGAAGCTTGGTTAGCCTTGCAGATGCTGC
Source organism: Microcaldota archaeon (assembly GCA_030037495.1). Classification (GTDB taxonomy): domain Archaea; phylum Micrarchaeota; class Micrarchaeia; order Micrarchaeales; family Micrarchaeaceae; genus JAJZYD01. Next base: position 5,619 of record JASHRG010000044.1, read on the forward strand.
GTTTCTGCCCTTATAGGACATCATGCGCCTTATGTCATCTGCACAGGCCATCCCCGAGTGCTGCATTTGCATGTACTGGAGGATTTTTGCGTCAAGCTCCGATATAGGAACAATTTTGGTCGTGGGTTCTTGTTCCAGGTCACCTTGCACCGTTTCTTCAGGAAGATCAGCATCAAACGCATCAGGTATCCTGTGAGACAATTGCTCAAGGATCATCCTTGTCTTCTTGTTCTCGTCAGTTATCAGCTTAAGGAGCTGGAGCAGGTAAGCTGTTGTCTGGTCTGCCTTCTCCTTGCCGACAACCATGTTCTGCGCTTCTATCTCCTTACCCTGCAGCTGATCAAGTCTTTTCTTTATAGCTACAAGTTCATTTTTAATCTCATTTTTTGAACGCATCAAATCCACTCATGAATCAAGCATGGAACTGTCATATAACAGTCATGATTGAATCACGATTTAATTAATGAATAGGAAGGTATATAAAGCTTGGCAAAAAGCCGCCATTGCAAATAACGGAACTATTCCAGTATTTTTTCACTGCTTTGCATGTATTTTCCTGCGCGGGATTGTAAAAAAGCTATAAATAGAAACTCTGAGCAATAACGCTGATAAGATGCAACAGGTACAGATAACGGCGGAAAGGCTCAAGACCCTGAGAAAGGAGAGGGGGCAGCTTGAGCAGGTTGAAAGGATGTGCAGGTGCAAGATAGAGATGGACCCTGATGGATTAATTGACATACATGGAGAAGACGGTTACAGCGAATTCGTTGCAAGAAATGTGCTGTTTGCGTATGGCCGTGGCTTTGAAATGAGGGTTGCAGAGCTGCTGGGCAAGGACGACTACTACTTCGCAACGATAGACCTGGGAGACCTATTTGGCAACCAGAAAAGGATCAGGCAGATGAAAGCAAGAGTGATAGGCGAGGATGGCAAAACAAAGACCTATATAGAGGGAGTTAGCGGCGTGAAGATTAGCGTATATGGCGACACTGTAAGCTTTATAGGCTCTCAGCTACAAATAGAGGAAGCAAAAACCGCTGTGAGCACACTGCTCCATGGCGGGACGCACAAGGCCGCATATGCGAAGATGGAAGCGGCGCACAGGAAAAACAAGATAAAGACACACGATGCTACGTTTTAGTGGTGTTTATGGCTGAGACCAAGAGCGCAGATGAAATATTCAAGGAGTTCAAGGAGCACTCCATATCTGAGTTCTTCAAGAAGAACAGGCAGATGCTAGGCTATTCCGGTATGGTCAGGTCCCTTGTTACTGTTGTTCATGAATTCGTGACCAATTCTCTTGATGCTTGCGAAGAAGCCAGGATACTCCCTGACATTGATGTCTCCATAGCTGAGGAGGGAGAGAACAGGTACAAGGTAAATGTGGCTGATAACGGGCCTGGAATACCGAAGAAGTTTGTCGGCAAGGCTTTGGCTACCGTGCTTGCTGGCACAAAGTTCCACAGATACATGCAGCAGAGGGGCCAGCAGGGCATAGGCGCCTCAGGGGCAACGCTGTTTGCACAGATAACTACTGGAAAGCCCATACTTGTCAAGTCAGGGACTGGGAGGGGTTCATACGCATGCGAAATCTCTGTTGATACTCTAAAGAACAGCCCGGTTGTGAAGAATTTGGTTGACACAGATGAGAATTTCAGGGGCCTGTCCGTGATAGGCGAATTTGCCGACGTGAAATTTGAGAACAGCGACCACGGCGTCTATGAATACCTGAAAAGGACCGCGCTTTCTAATCCACACGCGCAGATAAAGTTCATAGATCCAGAGGGCAAGGAGCACGTTTTCATAAGAGCAGTGAACGACATACCTGAAAAGAGCAAGCCCACGCAGCCGCATCCCCTTGGTTTGTCAGTAAATGACCTTCTGGAATTTGCGCATGTGAGCCAGAGCAGGAAGATTTCATCCTTCCTTGTTGAAACATTTGCCAGGACGACATCGAACAAGGTGGGAGAGCTCAAGGAAACTGCAAAGAGCTTCGATTTCGAGAAGTCGCC
>JASHRG010000004.1 GCA_030037495.1 Microcaldota archaeon
TCATCGCACATCGCAATCACTGAGCCGTTCTCTGCTTCATGCGTCTTTATGTATATCATTCAACCATACTTGTGCAGGAATATAGTTGTAAGTGAATACAGGACACCGTACCAGCCCAGCCAAAGACCTCCTGCCACGTTCGAGTCTATCCATGCAAGGTAGGCAAGGCCGAACATAGTGGCAGCGAACGCTATTTCAGTTTTGGTGTTGTACAGCGACGATATCACTTTGTGGCCCGCCTGCTTCTTTGCCGCCAGCCTGTTCCAGTTCATTCCTGGGTTTCTCCTTATCAGCGTAGCCAGCGCTGCCTTTGTCCTTACGAAGGCCAGGGCGTAGTTTAGCAGGAACACCATGAAGCCCTTGCTCCATGACTTGAAGTACGCTTTTGTAAGGAATACAGGAGTTAGCAATGAGAGTGAGAACGCGCAGAACCCAAAGAGCTCAAGATCCTCAGTTATCCTGTTGGTCTCTATGAACTGCCAGAAGTTTATATGTGCAAATGGAACTGTCGAAAAGACTATCCCTACAGAGACAAGAGTGAAAAGTATTAACGCAACGGAAAGGTAGTTGAGGCCAAATCCGTGGGCGCAGTAGTCGAGCTTTGACATGGGCGGCCTCCCGGAAAACATCTTCATCTTCTTGTAGAAGTAGCTTATGAACTGGGTGTCCCCGTAATTGTACCTCCACTGCTGCTTTGCCAGTTCAGTGAATGTCTTAACAGGCCTGCCCCTTGCATACACCTTTGGTACATAGAGGCTTTTGTAGCCATGCCCGTCGCTCTCAAAGCTGAAGAATGTGTCCTCAATCACATATTCGGGGAAGCCTCCGATATCGTCAAAAGCCTTCCTACTTATAACTCCGCACGAGCCAGCAAAGACAGCAGTATTGTTCATCGCCCTCGCCGGCTGTATGAACCTGAAGAAGAATGCGTCGAATATGTCGACAGAATCGGAGAAGAAGTTGCCCTTCATGTACCTTTTCTCTGTCTGTACATACGATAGCTTTTCATCCTGGAAATACGGGAGTAAATCTGTGAGGAAGTGCGTGTCAATAAGCCTTTCATCGGAATCAAATATGGCTATGAACTCCTCTTTCGAGTAGTTCTCCAATACGTTGTTTATCGCTCCTGCCTTGAACCCCTTCCTGTCTTCCCTGTGAACGTACTGTATCCTGTACTTCTTCGCAACCTCTTCAAGTCCCTTCCTTATACCAATGTCAGTTGAATCGTCAGCAAGGTAGAAGCTCAGTTTTTGCCTTGGGTAATCCAGCTTAAGAAGCTCCTTTATGTTTGAATCTACCATTTCAGCCTCTTCGTTGTATGTTGGTATGACAACAGCAACTGTGGGTATTCTAGACATAGGCTTCAATCCCTTATTTATCTTCTCAAGATGCGCATCGTAGAAGAAGGACCTATAGTACCACATCGCAGCATAGATGTTGAAGAAGCACGCAATAAGTGCAAGGAAAGTGAACCCTACAGCAAGAAGCATCATGTACGGGGTTGTTGCAACCCAGAAGAGGTAGAGCGCAAACCCAAAACCAGCGAGCGACAGAAGTATGAATATCGCTACCGTAAGAAGCCTGCCCCTGAAGTGCACGTCATTGTCGTTGTCCATGGCTACCATTGAGAATGCTCTGCCTATAGCTAAAATATAAGATTACGCTTTTAAATAGCTATTGTGTCCTTACGCAATTGCTATTGTATATAAAGTATAATGTGATAATATCTTGATGCCGGGGTGGCAGAATCCGGTAATGCACCGGTCTCGAGTTTCCAAAACATCGAGAGCTGATCAGTGATGTGAACGGGCAAACCGGCGCCCTTCGGGGCTTTAGGGTTCAAATCCCTACCCCGGCGTTGCCGCTCAGAGATGGCCCTTCCCTTCTATAAAAAGTGACCATGGCCGCGGCCCTGGACATCATGACCTCTATCTGCCTTTCCGCTTCTACCTCGGTCTTTGGCGCGTAAACCTTTTCAAACGCGCTGTAAAGCCCGTTAGGGTGTTCGCGGACTGCTCTAATGACTGTATCAGTGCTAATCCTGGCAGCGGCTGCGCTCGCGACCAGCTTCTGCAGGTTGCCGCTATTGCCCTCGGCCCACGGGTAATCTGCCTTCCACGCCATTAGTGCATCATTTTGCACGGTTGCCCTTATGTTAGCTGTTGCATCAACCCTGGTCCTTGGCGCACACACTGCCTTTCTTGCGGTCTGTGTTACAGCGTCAGCGGCTTTATCACCGGTTTCCTCGTGTGTAGCAGCATAACGCTTCCTTCTAAGCTCTTTGCGCCTCAGGCGTCTGGCCATATCAATTGATGGGTCAAGATTCTTTACCCTCCCTCCTGGAACCACAATACCATTTTGCTTTCTGAGTTTCTGCCTCATCTTCAGCCACATATAGTGCTTAACCTCACCCAGGCCTTCAGAGTAGGCCCTATGCCCATTCCCTATTTCGCGTATGTCTGCTTCAGGCACGTTCTTTGGTATCTGATCGTCGAAAAGGAAAACTCTGTTTCTAACAAGTATTGGTCTGTAGACCCCGAGCCTTAGCTCAAGGTAGTTACTGAGCTTCCTTACGTTTCCTGGCGCCTTTTCCGTCAGCCCTTCTACATATGCGACATGGCCATCTTTGAGAGGAAGGATATTCTCCGGATGTTCCCTGCGCAGCCTCTGATCTATTGTATTATCTACAGGGTGTGGCATTGGTCTTGTTATCGACTGAGGGAACGCCTTAAGCTTCCAGTAAGAAATAATCGAAGCCTGTGCATTCCGCGACTTCTCGTGAATTCCAGGGATGTGCATCACGAGGGCTCCATGCAATATCGTAACAACGTCCCTACTATCAAAGCCAGGCACACTCCTGTCTATGCCCTCGTTGTACTTATACTTGCACACAAACCCTTCTGGCATTTTCAGCGCAGCTGCGGTCGCTTGTTTCGTCATCAAGGAGGTTTAGTGTCATATATAATATTTATACCCTGCGTCTTACTGATGAATTATGGAACCCAGAGTCAGAATATGGCTCGCTTTGCTAGTCGTCTAAAGGAGTTTCTTCCTTCTCGTTGCTCTTCATGAACTCTTCAAGAAGCACTGTTGCGTAGGACCCTGGCAGGAGGGCGAACCTCATCCTCAGGGAGCCATCGTCCGTAAATGAGCGCGCGAAGTCCTTGTACGGGGCGAAGAGTAACCTTTTTCCTCCTTTGCAGTTAAGCTCAGGCATGCCCTTTACCCTGAAATGATCCTGCGTTATCCCAAGCTCGCCAATTATGCTCTTCTCATCATCATTTATCTCGTTGTCGTAGCCAACCATGTTGCCATATTCAGTCCTGTCTATGCTGCTGCTCCCTACCCTGAGCTCCACCTCCTTGTTGAAGATGTACGAGTCTACGGAGTGGACAAACATAAGCGAGAGCGACCTCGGAAGCTTCCTTATTGCGCCTGCAAAGTCCGTAGGGTTGGCAGCAAGGTGCGCGAGAAGCTCTCTTTCATATTTTAAGTATTTAGGGAAATAAACCAGGGCCTCGTTGAAGTTCTCCTCTTTTGCAAGCCTCTCCCTCGCGGCTACTGCATCTTCATTCCTTTCATTGCTCGTGTCTGTGAGGAAGCGCATTGCTGCGCTTCTGAAATTCGCTTTCATTATGTCGATGCCTATATCTACATTGTTGCTCCTTGCGCCAAATCTCTGTTCGCCGAAGTAGTTTGGAAATACTCCATCAAGCTCCCTGTTTACGGACTCAACGTTCTCAGGATGAACAGGGTTCCTGACAACTATGGTAAATCTATTTCCAGACAATTCCCCCATCCTTATTTCACGATTGCTGGGCCAGGCTCCATTTATGGAAATGTCCTTTACGCGGATTCCCAGTATATCGGCAGGCTTTGCGCCGTATACACTGCACAATTGGGTAGAGACAGAGCTCCTGTCCTTTGTGCCAGCAAAGCCCATGGATTTTATGCCCCGCCTTGCCCTCCTTGCAATTGTCCTTAGCGCCTGCACGGTGTTCCAGTCGCGCTTCTGCATCACGAATAAGGTGAACTTTGCGTCCTGGGACGCTTCCCCAAAACCAAGTTCAGCAGCGGAATAAACTCTTCCAAGCTCAAGAACCGCGCCATTCTGCGCTATCTCTTCAACGATAAAATCCTCTGGGGTGTACTTCACAGTGCCTCCGATTCCATGGCTTTTCGAAAGCGTAAGCATAGACCATGCATCTCGTTAAAACTTATATTTTTGCCTGTTTCAAAAACGTAAATTTTAATATAAAAGTTGTTTTAAATGCAAATGTTTAAATACCACAACTTGTGTAGTTAGAGTAATTACTACAGGTGAGTGTGAATGCCAACAAATGAAAGGCCAGGCGCGCAAAAGGGAAGGATAGTCCCAGGCCCAGATCTAGCGAGCCTGAGCAGGGAACGCCAGGTCAGGGAATTTTATAGCGCATTGAACAAATTTTACAGCGGCAGTGACGAGACTACTGGACGCAGTGTGGTATCATATGCGCCTAGCGGAACAGGAGCAGGCGCGCTGCAGGATCTGGCACGCAAGAACGCAATGCTCTATGCAACAGTGCTGCTTCCAGGTTCAACTCCGCCAGGATTAGGCGACCTGACCCAGCAGGGAGTAATGGAAAGCTTGGTAAGGACGCTGAGGCTTGTGGAGACGTCAATCGAAGCTAACACTTCAGCAAGGGAACGCCCTGCGCCAAACACCATAGCATACGCCATAGAAGACGCAAGAAGGCAGACGCTGGCGCCAGCGCTGGTTCCTCTCCGTGACGATTTAAAGGAGCTGATAAGGAAGGCAAGGGAGGGAGAATACCAGACAAGGGGCGCATTTGCAAGGGCAGTGCAGCATGTGTTACATGGAAGCGCAGCTGCAGTCACTATGGCGGTGAGGGAAGCAAAGGCGCACGTGGACGGACAAAAGACCATAATTGAGCGCTTTGACGTTTTAGGGGGAAAGGCTTAAATAACCGCTCAGAGCAGCAAAACTGTTTTACCAGGTGCGACCAGTGCCTGCAGCAGTATCGCTTCCGAGTCAAGTTACTGAATTTAGAGAGACACACCGCGCTCTTTCTCTGCCTAAAAATAGGCCAAGTGCAATTACCGCGCTGCGCACCACAATCGTTGCTCCAGCAGGACAGCAGATGCTGCGCCAGGAACAAAGGCAAACAGATATCTTTACGCCTGGCCAGGTTGCGGAAAGACTGGAATCTGCGCTGCGCATGCTTGCGGATGCGGCTGGCAGGGCCGCGACCCAGGAAGGAATGAACAGGGAAGAGTTTGCCCACGCCATAGGCAGGGCAGGTAAGCGCGCATTTTTCTTTAAGAAGAACATCGCCGATTGGCCTGACCAGTATGCAATTGCAGGTCTGCTCACTCTCTCCCAAAGAGTGCAGGATGCCAGGCGGGATATACGCGAGATAGGCAGGATTGTTATGAAAACGCAGCCAATAGACGGCAGGGTTACCAACTTTCTGCTCAGGCGCTTCCCCCAGAGGCTCAATGAGCTTGCAGGCATTGTAAAAGAGGCTGGAGACGAGTTCGCTGCCCTGTCAAA
>JASHRG010000005.1 GCA_030037495.1 Microcaldota archaeon
AAAGGAATGTAGCATTTCGAAGCGGGATTTCGAGAGGAATCAGCGAGAGGTGCCGAACACCGTTTTATCATTCTTCTTGAAGCAAGAGCCAGGGAGTGTATAGTAGTGGCGAGCCGGAAGGCGAAGCGAAAGCGATTGCGCGCAGCATGCGAGGCGCACGGTATGAAAATGCCGCAGTCACTATTTTACGACCCGAAGCCTCTGCGATCTAATCGTGGCCAGGGCGAAGGTAGGCTAAAGCCTGCTGGAGGCCCGCAACCTGTCATGGCATGCCCTGTTGGGTGAGCTACGGATAGCGGCGATATACCATTCGAGCGAGGCAATAGCGGGTCCCATCTGAAGTATCTTTAGGATAGCTGTGTGCGAGCTTGTATATGCGGTAGAGCGACCGATTGGCGTGGACGGGGTCGGAAGATCCCACTCGCTTGTCAAACTCCGAATGCATATACTGCGTAGACCACACATGTCGGGGTATTTGGGTAAGCTAGATATCCGAGACTGCAAAGACAGTGACTAGGGCTAAGGTCCCCAAATCCTAATTAAGTGTATCAAAGGCGAGGAATCTCATAGACATCTGGGAGGTAGGCTCAGAAGCAGCCACCCTTTAAAAAACGCGTTATAGCGTACCAGTTGAGGGATTTCTTTCTGAAAATATACGGGGCTAAATTAGGTACCGAGACCCTAGAGTGCGAAAGCACTGGTAAGATGGCGTGCGATACATCTAGAAGCACGTTCGAAAGAACGTGTGGAGTGTATTGCAGTGAATATCCTGGTGTTAGTAAACAGCATACATGGGTGAGAATCCCATGCACCGAAAGCACACGGGTTTCTTCGCAACGCTCGTCAGCGGAGAGTTAGGCGATCCTAAGAAATAGGCCAATCACCTTATTTCAAAAGGGAAACTGGTTAATATTCCAGTCCGTGTTACATAGGAGCGGCGACGCAAGACAGATTTCTGACGTTTGGGGATAGTTCCGCAAGAAAGTGCAAAGGGCTGCGGAGTCTCGTTATGAGGAGAAGCAGCTAAATGAACTCATTGGAATGATTTCCTGAGCCAGTGAAAAGGGAATCTGTAACGATTGTAACACCTCGTACCTAGAACTAGTACAAGTGTTGCTGGCTGAAAAGGCCAAGGTGTGATGGAGTAACCGTTGTTAGGGAAATCGGCAAATTAGTGGCGTAAGTTATCGACAAGCCATGTCTGCGTATTGTATGCGCAGATAGCATTGACTAGGGGGCAGCGACTGTTTATCAAAAACACAGCTCACCGCGAAGCGGAAACGCTTAGTACAGTGGGTGACGCCTGCTCACCGCTAGTAATTGAAAACCTGGTTCAACAGGACTAAGATCTAGCAAAGAGCGGGTCTAACTCTGAGACTCTTAAGGTAGCGTAATACCTCGTCACTTAATTGGTGACTTGCATGAATGGCGTAACGACTGTCCCACTGTCCCAACAACGGATCCAGTGAACTTACTGCGCGGTGAATATGCCGCGATCTCTCAGTGGGAAACGAAGTCTCTATGAAGCTTTACTATAGCCTGTAGTTGTTGTGCAGTGTATCCTACATAGCGTAATTGGGAGCGTCGAAGCGCGCGCTGCGGTGCGCGTGGAGCGACAATGTAACACCAATTTTGATTTATTGCGCAGCTAACCCGCAAGGGAACAGCTGCAGGTGGATAGTTAGACTGGACGGTTAATTTCGATAAGGAAACGAAATTGACCAATGCTAGGCTTAGTCGGGTTGGGAACCCGATGGTAAGCATAAAGGCAAATGCCTGGCTGACTGTACTCCGAAAAGCGAAGGGTGCAGACGCGAAAGCGGGGCTTAAAGAACGTTGGAAGCTCTTTTGATGGGGCTCCAAGCTGTCAAACAAGTTACTCTAGAGGTAATCGATTCGTCGCGGGCGAGTGTCCACAACAACCTCGCGGTTTGATACATCGATATGGTCTCGGGTTATCCTGGTGGTGCATAAGCCGCCAAAGGTCGGGCTGTCCTCCCGTTAAAAACCCACGCGAGATGCGTTCAGTACGTCGTGAGACAGTACGGTAGTATCTACTGAGAGTGTTAGTGCCAGAGGATAAGTTCCCCATAATACGAGAGGAACGGGGGAACGGCGCCTCTAGTGTACCGGTTGTATAAGCATTGCCGGGTAGCCACGCGCCATAGGGATAAGTCCTGAAAGCATCTAAGGACGAAGCCTTACCCGAAACGAGGCACTAGGTCGGCCGCAATAGACGGCTTTGATAGGAGGGGTGCGTAAGCGAAGAGCTCACGCGATTCGCGAACATTCCCTTACTAAAGACTAATCGTGATGTTAATCTTCCATCTTCTTTCTTTTTGTTTTTTGTTAAAACTTAGCGTGAGCTATACCTGATTTTGATGCTGGGCAAAGCCTGCCCTGGGCCCGCCAAAAATCTTGCTATCATATATTTTCCTGGCAAAAATGCGATCTCTTGGTCTGTCTCCTATCGCAACGAATTTATCAGAGAGCATTACCTCGATATTGCATTTTTTAAGCGCGTAGCGGATTTCATCTTCAATATCAGGTGCAGCTAATGCCAAACCCTCTTGGTTTGCCAGCGTCCTTCCCATTTCATCCAACGTAAAAGCGACGTCTTTATCTGCATATTGTAAGTTATTCCTTTTTACTGTAGCTTTAATAAGCCTGTTTAGGTACTCTTTATCGACAACCACTACATTTTTATCACGATTCTTGCTCTCTGACCTGATCAGCAGTGTTTTACTCTTAAGGCTGAGGTCTGACAATAGTTTAGCAATTAGATAAACGGCTACGCCTGCAAGAATGTAAATCAAACTGTAAAAGCTGCTGTCCATTCTATCGATTCTCCCCTTTTAACAAGTGCAAAACGTTCTTTTCCAAGTCTTCGCTTATCCCAATCGCTTTAAACGAGGCTCCGGAAGCTGCGGCTTCTGCGCAGAATCTCCTATACACACTTAATTCAGAATTAATTTTTTCCAACCTTGCCCACTCCCTTTGTAACTCTATAGCAAGAACGGAATTTGATTCGCTCAAAGCATGGATCCTGATGCAGTCCAATTTGGCCTCAAAGTCACCATTGTTCTTACCAAGCATGTTTATAACTGCTAAAGCTTCATTAATCGGAAGCAAAAGCTGTTCTAACTTTATCTCGCATGTGCTTTTCAAGCGTGCCAATATGCCTAAGAATATCTCCAGATAGACTGCTTTAACATGCTGGTTGGTTATCTTGGTGTAACAGCTCATAGTTAATCCATCAAGATTTAGCTCCAAAACTACGTAATCGCGATCATACTTCACGCTAAACCTATTCTCAGGTTTAGAGCTAGGTTTTACTCCAAGTGTTTCGGCCAACTTTTTACGAACTTCAGTAATGTTAGTTTTTGGCACAATCCCTACATAGAAACTAAAGCACAAAAGTTCTTTCTCTTTGGCCTTCAAGCGATTACCTACACTTCAATTATTACAGCCTTGCGGGCTTCATAAGCTTTAATTATGCTAACGTCATCAAACCCAATCATTCTCAAGAAGGCGACAACATCTACTCTATCAGAGCCGTTTTTTCTAAGAGACCATATCAGAGTTCCTAGATCCAAACTGCGTTCGTTTGCCTCCATGAAAGCCACAAGTTTATTTCTAGACTCAGGATTGCTTATCACTAATTCAGCAATCTCCAAAAACCTTGCTCGCGAAATTTTTATCTGCATTCTATCGCCTCTAAGTTCGTAAACAGAAATCGATACTCCTGACACTCGCTTTATGAAAATGTTTGTATGCCCATTTTCGCTACCTTTGTGCGCAAGCCTGATCATGCAGCTACCAACATCAAGTTCTGACAATGTGCTCATGAAGTTAGCTGGGACAAGCCCAGAGTCAACAAGCAAAGCATAATCCTGCGCGTTCTGCATCTTAAAGATCAAAATCGTTGCCGCATTTGCTAGAATTTCATTATTTATATCATTCAATAGCTGTGTCGAAACTATAACCCCTACGCCATATTTTCTCCCCTCCCTGAAAAGCTGCCCCAATTTACTCGTTTCTCCAAGCATTTTCCACGCCTCGTCAAGCAGGAAAAGCCTTTTCTTTTTGTCATCAATTTTCATATCATGAAGCTGTTTTATTACAAGGTCCGTTATATCTGCAACAATGAGTTTGCGCTGCTTATCATCCTTTACTTCAGATAGGTTGATGCTGACAACTTCCTCGCTTAAAACACTGCGTTCTACGCAGTCCCCAGGCATAAGCCTAATTATCTTGCCCTCTAAGTAAGAAATCACCTCATCATATTCCCCATTCCAGTCAACTACTAGCAAGCTGGTTCCCATCTGTAGCCTCATTCTTGTGATGTAGCCTTTTATGAAGTAAGTTTTTCCAGAACCTGTCATGCCTAAAACTGCTACATGTGGATTCATCAATTTCTCAGGGTTAAGCGCAAACGGCATCCTGTAGGTCATGGTTTTACCAATATATACTCCGTTTTCTTCCACATCCGCGCTTTCCTCGGTCGGTTTAAATACACAAATGCCATTACACGCGCTCCTAGAATTAGATAAAACGTAAAAGCTCATCTTAACACCATCTCAGAATCCATTTTGAGTGCTTGCAGAAGGTCATCTCCGCTCAAAACTTTGGATTTGGATTTTAGCAGGGCGTCAAACTGACTACCCAGCTCTCTAATCTGCGATTTCGCACGCTCCTCGGCGTCATAAAATGTATCGGAGACTGCGCTGGTCATGATATAATATACTAGCCTGACCGGCGTTTCGCCAGAACTTATCGCCTTAATATCTTGTTCAAGCTGCTCAAGTTCTCTTTTCAGCTGATTGGCGCGTAGTACGTGTTTTCCAGAACCTGTGTCAAGCCTTGAAAGCTCAATCTCTTTCATACTCCTTCGCGTATGCAGCACATCAGTCATTTTCTCTATGTTGAGCCTCTCAACCTGCATAACAAACTTGAACGGATAGCTTACGTGGGCCACTACATTTTCAATTGCATGCTTTTCGAGTACGCCAACCTCCTTTCCCACCCCCAGAGCGGCTACAGCACTGGAGCTAACCCTTTCTCCAATTCTTCTGATAGCGGTGCTGCGGTCTCTGCTAAGCTCATATCCATCAAAAATCTCAACAAGGCTAGTGTGCTTGAACATCAGCGCATCGAATACGTACCAGAGTTTATACGTTATAACGGCAAGGAGAATCATGATGGAAGAGAAAACCACCAGCACGAAGTTTAACAAGAGGATACTTGCTACAGAAAGTAGCCCAGCCACAGCGAGTAAAATAAAGAACAATATGGTTTCAGTGTTCATGCTAATCATCAGAATACATCAAACCTGCCGAAAGAGATTTCAGAGCCAAGAATCCTGGCAAGCTCTCTTATCGATATCACGGTCAAGATCAGGCTAAAGCTGGGCAGTATAAAGACCTGTATTATAAGGAAAGTGACAACAGCTTCTATAGCGTCAACAAGGGCTGTAAATGCATTTGAAAACGCAGAAAGAAAGGAACTTGCGATCGAAAATGGATCAAAAGTTATGGAATTAAATGATATGCTCAGCATGCTCTGGGCCAACTGGTACGTACTGCTGCTTATTGACTGGGTTGCGCTAGTGGCGCTATTCACCGCGCCCAACGCAGAGCTGAATATCTGCGCTGTGCTGCCATTTGCGTAAGCGTTCATAACTTCAGCATCAAAAACGTATGTCATTGGGAACACAGCAAAGAAGCCTATGGCAACCGCTATTATGGCGCCCCCGAGCCTTCGTGTGAAATAGAATGTCCTGAGTATGAGGCCTACCGGAAGGAGCACAGGCACTGCAGTTATGGCGATGAACTTAAGCAGAGCAGCCTGGGCCGCAATCAGAAATATATTGGCGGTCAAGAAGTCTATTATCCCATGCAACGGGCTCAGAAAAATCTTCAGGCCAGCCAGGCCAACTGAAACCACCACCACGCTTATGTTTATGGTGGACAATGTTCCTATACCAACGTAGAGCACGGTCAGTGGAGCAAGTAGAGAGAAGGTGGACGTAAGCAGCGAAGGGTACGAGTTTCCGCCAACATTTATGGCAGCAGACCCAACCAAGTAGTTGTAAGCAAAGCATATGGCAGAGTTATAGCCCAATATAGGGTCGCAATATGGTTGTGATACGCTGCTATTCGTAAGGTTGTTTATTATCGCGGTGAATACGCCATATTGGCTAAAGGCCAGGAACAGCGCGCCTATTATAGCGGCATTTACTACTACTTGATAAAGCTCAGCCCTGCCCAACTCTTTCAGCTTCCTGTCATTGGCAGCAAACCCAATGCCCAAGAGAATTCCAGCTGCGGAAAGCATTATAGCAAGGACGCCGATTGCGATGTCATATCCTCCAAATATGTCAGGTACTGCTGTCATTTAAGCACTAGCCTATACTATTAGCGGTGCTGTTTGTGGTGAGGTTAGATAGCAGATGAGTTGATGCAGTGACAAGGGATGTCGACGCGAAGCTCAGCGCTCCAACAACCACTGCTCCTATTATTATGTTAACCGCAGTTGTATGGAACTGTGCCTTCTTATCAGGCGGCAGCATCTGCCCGATAGCGTAAAATACGCCTGCAAGTATGAACAGCACTCCGCTGAGCGCAGGCCCCGCCTGCTCCAGTACTCCCTGCACCTGGCTTAGCACGGGTGTTATCTGTAGCGCAATGTAACTGGCATAAACCTTTCCAGTTAGCATTGCCCACAGAATAACAAGCGGTGCTCCCACCCGGGCAAATATGCGCCATACGGCCTTTGCACCGTCCAGATACCATTCGTTTACTACATGGCTCCCCACAAGACCACTTTATTTACTGAAGTATACTTTTTTATACTTGAATAGGTATTTAAATATAACGCTAAATATTATTAGCGGAACAAAGTGGCAACAAGCTAGAATATGACATACATATAATTTTATAATCCTTAACGTAGATTATAGTTTGATAGAAATGGACCTTCTGGCAAAAGTTGGCGTACTAATAGTAGTGCTCATTATCATCTTCAGCGCAGGCTTTCTGCTTTTCGTGCACCCGAGCCGGTCTCAGCTTACGCAGGCGCAGGCTGAACAGACGGTGCTTACAGATATAAAAACGCTCAACCCAAACGCAACGGTTTCCATAGTCGCGGCTTCTGCATCAAAGCAGTACAACGGAAGCTGGGACATAGTGCTGTCTGTTGTCTACAACGCGACAAGGCCGTGCCCGTCACTCTCAATACAGGAATATGACTATCCTGCGCTTGGGCTTTCTGGCACCCCAGTTACAGATAACCAGTATTCAGGAGTATCCGGAGGCCATTGCGTAATATACGGATTGTCGAGCGCGCCCACATATGTGATAAGCTCCCCGGAAATCGCCATAGCCAGATCGTACAATGCGTCTCCGCCTGAGCTCGTAGCCTTCGTCAACATGTATGGCTACAATGACATCAACGCATACGCTTCGTTCTTTGCCAACATGAGCCCGTCCACAACACCGCTCAACGCCACATTCAGCAATGTATGGCTCGTGAACTACACATCACCGCTTTCGCCCACAAGAGAATACGTAATACTCGGTCAATCAGGTCAGATCCTCGGCAACTATACAGAAACCAGCGTTTGAAAAGCCCAAAAATATGATTTTATCTGGTTCTATTTGTGTATAACGGCATAAAATATATTTATTCTAATACATTGCATTGTATCAAAGTAAACATTTATGCTTTTCAGTCGGCATTACTACTTTAATTACAACTTTTAGCGTTAGCTTTATAAAGCTTTTGAGAGTATCTGTATTGCGACCTAAAGGCGATATACATGACCGACCTGGTAAACGAAATTCTAGGGCAGAGTAAGAATCCTGTTGAGGAGTTTAGCTCAACACAAATAAAGATAGTAACAGCGGGTTTTGGAGGAGCTGGTAACAACATTGTTAACAGGCTACTGAAGGCTGGCGTAAAGGGCACAGAATTCGTGGCGGTGAACACTGATGCTCAGCATTTCAAGATAATCGACGACAGGATAAAGAAGGTCCTGATCGGAAAGACCATAACAAGAGGGCTTGGAGCAGGGGGGGACCCGATGCTCGGAGCAAAGGCAGCAGAGGTTGACCGTGGCTTGATAGAGGATGCGTTCAATGGCTCACAGCTAGTATTCCTATGCGCTGGTATGGGAGGCGGAACAGGAACAGGATCAATAAGGGTTGCTGCTCAAGTTGCAAAGGAGCAGGGAGCAATCGTAGTTGCAATGGTAACCTACCCATTCGACCTTGAGAGAATAAGGAAAGTCAAGGCCGAAGAAGGAATCCAGCAGCTAAGGAAGTTCTGCGACAGCGTTATAATTCTAGACAACAACAGGCTTGTAAAGCTCGTGCCAAACCTGCCAATGAACGATGCGTTTGCGCTTGCAGACGAGGTGCTTGCGAAGGCAATCGGCGGACTTGTCTGGACAATAACACAGCCATCGCTCATAAACATAGACTTTGCCGATGTGAGAAGCATACTTGGTGGCGGAAAGGTTGGCTTCATAGCGGTTGGAACAGGGAAGGGCACAGACAAGGTGAACCTTGCAGCAGAAGGTGTCCTGAAGAACAAACTGCTTGATGTTAGCATGGAAGGTGCTGACGGAGCACTTATCCACATCTCGGGTGGAGCATCGCTCACAATAGGCGACGCAATAAAGGCTGGAGAAATAATAACAGACCAGATGGACCAGAAGGCCAACATAAAGTGGGGCGCAAGGCTTATCCCAGGCTACGACGACGCTATAGAAATAGTCGCGATAGTCACAGGGGTAAAGGGCTCGTCCGTTGTCGGTCATCTGGAAGAGCAGAAGCCAACAAGCTTCTCCGGCATAGAGATGATTTAAAGGGAATAGGCACCTGGTGCCTATTTATCCTTTTGTTTCATTTTAATATTTAAGTGATCTTCATGATAGGGAACCCGGACGACATAGACTTTCAGGCGAAACTGGCAATAGTAGGATTGGGCGGCGCAGGCAGCAACCTGATCAACAGGATCTACAATTCAGGGATAAAGAGCGCCACAACCATAGCTTTGAACACTGACGCAAAGCACCTCAACATGATCGGCGCCCACAAGAAGATACTCATGGGCAAGACCATAACCCAGGGGCTCGGCGCAGGCGGCTTCCCAGAAATAGGCATGAAGTGCGCTGATGCAAGCAGAAATGAGATACAGGATGCGATAAACGGCTATGACCTGGTGTTCCTAGCAGCTGGTATGGGAGGCGGAACCGGCGGAGGCTCTATTCCATTGGTTGCGCAGATGGCAAGGGAGCAGGGCTCTCTTGTTGTTGCATTTGTAACCTATCCATTCTCATTAGAGAGGAGCAGGAAGAACAAGGCTGACTGGGGCATACAGCAACTCACAAAGAACGCTGATACAACAATAATTATTGAGAACGACAGGCTATTGAGCTATGCGCCAAACCTCCCGATAGAGAAGGCATTTGAATTGGTTGACAACGTTGCCGCAAATGCGGTAAAGGGCATTGCAGACACGATAATGCTGCCAAGCCTGATAAACCTGGACTTCGCAGATGTGAGGGCAGTGATGCGTGATGCAGGCACTGCAGTGATAAACATAGGCATAGGCTCTGGCCCTGACAAGGTTCAGAAGGCGATATCCTCAACAAGGCAGCACCCGCTTCTCAACATAGAGACAGAGGGAGGCAAGAGCGCACTAGTCCATGTGACAGGAAGCACATCCCTGACAATAGAAGAGGCCACAAGGGTCGGAGAAGGCGTCACAGAGAACCTTGATGAGAAGGCCAACGTTATCTTTGGATCAAGATTGTCTCCAGAGCTTGCAGACCAGATCAGGGTAATGTCGATCATAACAGGGGTAAAGGCTAAGCTTGGCGAAGGTCCAGTACGGATGACTCAGTCGGCATCAGAAGCAAGGTGGCTTGACAGCATAGAGAGCATACTCTGAGCCTAGCCTGGTTTCCACTAATCATCGAAAAAAGAATAGGTATAAATAGCAGGGACAAGCAAGAAAATCCCGTGAACAATTATGCCCGCGATATCAACACCGCACGAAGCCAACTTGCTCAGCGACGGCATACACATGTATAATGGAGGCGTGAGCATACTTGCAAGGCGCGAGCACGTCTCTGTGCATGTGACGCACAAAGGCACCCACCTGCTGGTGCTGCCTGTGGAATCGCTGCTTGGCGTGAGCGGCAGCGTGAAGATAGGGCTTGATGGCAGTGTAATCGAGAAAGACCTGGATTTCATAAGGCACACGATAGAACCATTAGCAGTTGAGGGAACTAGGCGCAAGCACGGAGTCAGGGTGCAGTTCTACAGCGGCATGCTTAGCATAGAGGTCGGGCCTTACGGCAGGCCAAACACGAGCCAATTGGTAATAGGAGGCGGGGACTGGCCAGCAGGAAACAGGGTATTCAGGCTCGGCTCTGGCACGTTCGAGGAGATTGACCCGTACGCCGTGCAAGCGCCACAGCAGCAAAAGAACCTGCTCAGGAAACCAAGGGCAAAGCAGCAGCGAAAGGCGGCGCAGCGAGGCGCTGAAACTCCTGCTGCTGAAGCTTAAGTTAGTTATATATACTTTCTTAACTAATCAAATACATTCACAACCTAGTGTGCATTCTATGGCAGAGGAAGGAGAGATCCAGCACAAGTCAATGAAGGAGATGCGAATCGGCAGCTACATCATGATAGACGGAATACCATGCAGAGTTGTTGACATAGAGACAAGCGCACCTGGGAAGCACGGATCTGCAAAGATGAGGATAACTGGACTGGGCGTCTTTGACGGCCAGAAGAAGTCGCTCATAAAGCCAAGCAGCGCAGACGCAGATGTGCCTACAATAAAGAAGAAGAAGGCGCAGGTTGTCTCAGTTGCAGACAACACTGTACAGCTGATGGACTCTGAAACGTATGAGGTTTATGAGCTTCCTATTACTGATGAGTTCAGGGGGAAGCTGAACCCTGGCCAGGAAGTGGAGGTAATGGAGACCCTTGGAAGGAAGGCGCTGCTCAGGGTCTGGCAGCAGTAAGGTGGGCGTATGGAGCTTGAGATAATCAAGGACAGGAAAAACGACGTGGTCGGCAGAAGGGAGATAGACTTCTATGTAATGCAGGAAAGCAGGACCCCTTCCATAGGAGAGGTCAAGGTTGAAATTTGCAAGAAGCTGAACCTGAGCCCTGACAGCACAGTAATAACCAATCTGTCGCAGTCATTTGGCGCAAGGCAGAGCAGGGGCTCAGCCCGTTCATACCCCAGTGTAGAGGCGATGAAGAGGTTTGAGAAAGGTTTCCTGTTCAACAGGATTGAGAAGAAGGCTAAGAAGGCGTCAGGTGGCGCTGCCCCAAAAGCAGAGAAGAAAGAAGAAAAGAAGGCGGAAAAAGAAGAGAAGAAATAATAATAGCTGATTACAATGGTGGATGAGAAGAAAGAGAAGGAGAAGAAGGCAAAGAAAATAGCGCCGTACAAGCCTGGAAAAATGTGTCCCAAGTGCGGCAGCAGAATGGGCGAGCATTCAGACAGGGTTTCATGCGGCAAATGCGGCTACGCAGAGTTCAAGGCAAGGAAATAGGTGTACTTTTGGCAAAGAGAAAACGCCAGATCATTGCAAGGAGCGATCCAGCCCCAATAAGGTACCTTTTTTACCTTATTTCACTGTTCCTGTTCATTTACATCTGGTATGAGGCATATCTGTTTGACATAGGCCAGGTGAGCTTTGACACCGGGAACGCACTAATAAGCATAGCAGCCTCTCTTCTGTTCTTCACGATATCAATTTCATACCTGCTGATCAGAAAGCTAAACCTAAAGCAGATTGCCGCATCGCTTGGCATATCAAGGGACAGGCTCAACCTCAGGGCAATGATGCTGGGCGCATACCTGTTCATATTTGTAATCTTCATGGAGGTTGCAACAAGCGCAATTTCAACAGCAACCGGCATCCCATTGCCAACAAACGTGCAGCAGGTACTTGGCAACGAGCCACTATACCTGCTGCTTTTCGCCGTGTTCATAAGCCCCATAACAGAAGAGACATTTTTCAGGGGACTGCTTATACCAAGACTCAACACGCTGTTTGGCTGGTTTACAGGAAGGTTCAGCGGCGCGCTTAGCATAGGCTTCAGCGCACTTATCTTTGCGCTGTTCCATACAGGGTACATGTCAATAAGCGAGTTTGTGGCCGCGTTCCTGTTCGGGGTTGCGGCTGGGTATGTTTTCAAGAGGTCAGGTTCATTGTACGCGTCGATGCTTGCGCACTTCCTTGTCAACCTAATAGCGGTCGCGGCGCTGCTCTCGCTTGGCCCAGGCGGCATCTAGGTGCTTTAATGCAGAATCCCAGGGTTGTGCTTGTTGAGCCACTATACCAAATTAATCTTGGGTACATAGCAAGGGTGGCTAGCAACTTCGGCATCAAAAAGCTGTACCTGGTTAGGCCAAGGTGCAGGCATAATGGGAAAGATGCAATAAAATACTCTAAGCATGCCTACTCCTTGCTCAGGGAGGCGAAGCTTTGCAGGAGCATAGACGAGGCAACAAGAGGTTGCGACATAGTTGTTGGGACAACTGGGCTGTGGCGCAAGAGCAGCGATTCCTTCTTCAATGCATATGCTGTTCAAAAATCAAAGCGTTTCCTGAAAAGGAACAGGAAGGTTGCGCTCCTTATGGGAAGGGACGACACCGGGCTCACAAAGGAGGAGCTCCAGAAATGCGACCTTACAATTTTCATACCAGCCAGCAAGGAGTACCCTGTTTTGAACATATCGCATGCGCTTGCTGTAATACTCTATGAACTTATGAAGGGGCAGCTTGAAAACGAGGACTCTATGGAGTGGGCTTATGCAGACCAGAAATCAATTGCAGGAATATCAAGGCTCTTCTGGAACAGCATACGTGACAGGAAAGACATAAGGAACAAGAAAGCGGTGCTCTTCGCATTCGAGCACATGGTAAAAAGATCAGGCGCAACAAGGAAGGAGATCAACGCCATATCAGTTGCACTATCCGACAAGTACAAAAAGAAATGGCGCTAGGCGCTTACATCTTCTTTGCTGGCTTCTTGCTCTTGATTATCTTTACCTTTGTAGGAGTTAGAAGGATCTTCTCCTCATCAAGCCTCGCAATGTCCCCATTTGTCTTTTCCACATACGCCTTTAGGTTGTCAATGAGCCCCTTCAGAGTCTGGGGCCTCTTGCTCATCTCCGATATGTTAAGAAGTATAATATTCTTCTTCTGAAGCTCAGACTGGATGACCGCCAGGTCGGCTTCGCTCTGCAAAGCAACCGGCTTTACGTAGAAGTCAGCAGGTTCATTCATTACGTCTACGTTCTCCATCTCTTCAGAGTTCATGTATTCCTCTACGTTCATTTCCTTGGTCGTGCCCAGCATTCCACCGAGTCTATTGAAAATTCCCATTTAATTCACCTTGGTCGCCATTATGCTTCAATATATACGTTATCTTTTAAAATACTTTCTATTTCATGACAATTACGGAATTGCCGCTGTATAAGAAGTCGAAGAAGGATTAAAAAGCTATATTTTGATTAGTAAAGGAGGCCCATGATCAAGACCAAGCGCATTTATGAGAGACCCGAAATAACAGACGGACTGCGAATCCTCGTCGACAGGCTCTGGCCAAGAGGGGTGAGAAGGAGCACGGCCAACGTTGACATATGGATAAAGGATGTTGGGCCAAGCGATGAGCTTAGGAAGTGGTTCGCCCACGAGCAAAGGAAATACCCAATGTTCAAGAAGAGGTATCTAAAGGAACTGAAGAGCAACAGGGCCTTTACAAAGCTTCTTGACCTCGCAATCGCAAATGACACGCTTACGCTACTGTTCGCTGCTAGCGATTCGCAGCACAACAATGCAGTTGTATTATGGGGTGCGCTACAAGCAGCGCTCAGGAAGGAGGAGAGGCGCGCCATGCGAGCCATGGCAGACGCGAAATGAGGCAAGGTTATGAATCCACAGGAGGCTTTTCAGGCAGTGCTGAGCGAGCTGAGGAAGCGCATAGCAGGCAACACTGACGTACTTGAGCTGATGTTCGTTTCCATAGTTGCAAATGGCCACATAATGCTCGAGGGCGTGCCAGGGCTTGCAAAGACTACGATGGCAAAGGCGTTGTCTGACACTATACAAGCAGAGTTCAAGAGAATACAGGGAACCCCAGACATAGCGATAGGCGACATAGTCGGTTATACGTTTCTGGACCAGAGCGGTAACACCCAGTTAAAACGAGGGCCGATATTCACAAACATGCTGCTTATAGATGAGCTTAACAGGATACCGCCAAAAACCACCACTGCACTGCTGGAGTGCCTTGAGGAGCGCGAGGTCACCATAGGCAATTCAACAATACCTTTGAAGAATCCCTTCATAACCATAGCAACGCAGAACCCCCTTAACATAGAGGGTACAACTCAGCTCCCAAAGGTGCTGGCTGACAGGTTCCTTATGAGGATTGCGGTATCTTACACCAGCATGGAAGAGGAGGAGCAGATGCTGCGCATAAAGGAGAGCGAAGACTCGCAGCCTCCAAGGAGGGTGCTAAGCACATCAGACATACTTTCAATGCAGGAGCAGGCAAAGAGCGTGGCAATGCCAGATGACGTCGTCAAGTACATAACAGAGGTAGTTGGCGCAACAAGAACCGATATCCACATAGTAATGGGCGGGAGCCCAAGAGCTGAAATAAGCTTCATGAAGGCAGCGAAGGCAAGAGCGCTGGTCGAGGGCAGGAAAACTGTCACAATAGAGGATATAAAGTACCTCGCAAAGCCTGTGCTGGGCCACAGGATACTCGTCAAGTCGACTGGGGGGCTCGGAGTAAACGGAGTAATAGACGGGATAATAGCTACCCTGCACTGAAAGAAGATTTTTATTGCTTGTTTGAGAATCAATTGTGTTTGCATGCCGGAAATTATTGCAAGGAAAACAAGGGCCCAGAGCGCGGTTGAGTACCTGACCACATACGGCTGGGCTATAATCATAATAGCCATAGTGCTCGCAGCGCTCTATGAAATAGGGCTGTTCAACCCAAGCGGATTTGTGAGCACAACCTGCACCTTCCCAGCGGAATTCGGCTGCCTCACCGCTGTCCTGAGCTCTTCCTCAGCAACCACAAACGCGATAATGAATGTTACAATACAGCAGTCCACCCAGTCTGTGATAAACATAACGGCTTATGGCTGCAACAATCTCGGCACCCCAACAAATATGATACTACCGAACAATCCTCCATCCGATGTCATATCGCTCGCAATAGGCGGCACGAACTCACTGTCAATAACATGCTATAACAACTACTCTTTGCTCACGATAAACCCAGGCCAGCTGTTCAAGGGCTATGTGATAATAAACTACACCAATGTGCAGACAGGGTTCCCGCACACGGTAGTAGGCACGGTTATAGCGAAGGCAGTGTGACAGGGTCACTTGCGCCCTCCCACCTTATCTCCAATGTTCTATAGGCATTAAGATTGCCGTTGGGATATACTCCGACCATAAAGTGCAGGTGAGGCCCCAATCTTTCGCTCCCAAGCCACCCCGTAGCCCCAGAATAGGCCATTATCTGGCCCTTTTTTACGAATATATGGTCCCTTTTCTTTTTATCCTTCCATGCGAGTAATATAGACGATATGACCCCACCAGCTTTCAGGTGCTCGTACTCAGAGAACTCTCCGTGGTCGTGCTCTATCTCAACGAAGTTTCCCAATAAATCAAACTCTTTTGTGTACCCTCCAACATCGCTGTCAACTTTCAGGTCCACAACCCTGCCTGACTGGGCCGCACGAATTGGCGTACCAACTGGTACTATAATGTCTACAGAGTTGCGAAGCGGGCCCACGTGCGCTGGTGACTCGTCATAAGCGACACGCTTGACCAGGTGCGCGTCTATCGGCCTCTGGTAAACATTCCTTGTCGTTTCACCAGCTCTGTAAATAGTCGGCATGCACTCATTCTAGCTTGAACCTCGCCAGGGTTCTGTTCCTCTGCACTGCAAAGGGCTTGAACTCCCTGCCATTGCCCTCGTAGAACTTCGAGAAGAATTCAACGTAGATAAGCCTTGCCCCCTGTATTCCCGGCTCGAACAGCGCTATTACTATGTTGAACAGCTGCCCCACAATAAGGATTACTGTGCCAACTACGCCAAGCAGTATGGAGTGGTTCCAGCTGTGCAGGAACACCAGGTCTACCACAGATGCGAGTATGACGGAAGCAAGGAGTATGCCAACAAGCCTGGTGTAAGAGAGCATGTGGCTTATCAGGGACGGCAGCTCCATTATTCCGCGGCCTCCCTCGCACGCGACTATCGTCACTACACCACAGCCAAGCAGTATGTATGACAAAATCGCCGATACGTTGTCCATGCCAAGCGATGCCCTGTGCAGCACGTTGAGCCCGAAGAGCACAAACCCCAGCCCTGCCAGAACCCAACCTATCTTTGCAATCGCATGCTTCTTCTCACCTTCAGCAAGCTTGTTGAGCGCCCCAAGTATGAACCCAAACTCCACCATGAACACCCCTATGTAACCAGAGATGACGAGCAGCTGGCCCAGGTTCTGCTCAACGTCAAACGGCGTCGTGTACGGCAGCTGGAATCCAAAGTACTCGTTAAAGAGAACTCCCAGCACCATTGCTATTATGGCCCCTGGTATTATTGACTTGGCAAGTATCTTCAATGACCTCTTGCTCACAAGGAGCATGACAAACGATGTTATCACCTTGGGGAGCCTGCTCACCTTTGGCGGGTGGTTTATCCTGTTGATTATAAACAACGCAAGGAGCAGCATGAACAGCCCGTAGCCAAAGTCCCCTACCATGAAGCCGAAGAAAATAGGGAACGCAAGCGCGAACATGACAGTTGGGTCTATCTCATTGCTTTTCGGTATTGAGTAGAACTTGACGAAGAACTCAAACAGCTTTGTGGTAACAGGGTTGCGCATTTTGGTAGGCGGCATTGCCTCGCACTCCACGCTCTCTAATATGTACCTGCCTTCGGTTATCCCCATGATGAGCTTTTCAAGCGCAGGCGTGCTCTCGTTAGGCACCCAGCCCTCAAGAACCACTATCGCCTTTGTTGCGCCCAGCCTGTTGGCAACCTCGTATTTCTCCATCTCTATGTCGAATTGCTCCTTCAGCGCACTGACAAGGGGGTAATACTTCTCAGATATGCTCATGAGTTCATGCTCCAGCGCGGTCTTCCTCTCGTTCATCCCAGCTACATTATCTCCAAGCGCACTCGTGTTCTGCTCTACGCTGCCTTGCATCTGCGGCATGAACTCTATGGCAACGCGCTGCTTCTCTGCCGCGCTGCCAAACTCTTTCTCATCTATCTTTCTCATGCTGAATATCGTGGCGTTCCCCAGCTTGGTGCTTAGCATCTCCTTTGACCGCTTGCCCACCGAGTCTTCAAACTGTTTGAGTCCAGGGCCGTACACCACGAAAGATACTATGCTCCTTGTGTTGAACACAGAAAGCTCTCCGTCAAAATCTGATATTTTTGAGAGTAGGCCTAATCTTCCATGGTAATCCTTCAGGTTTGCGTCAATCCTATCAAGCTCCTTCCTGATCGCGGTCACCCTCTCGTCTATGGCCACGCTCTGCGCCGCTCCCATCAGCTCTTCAACGCTATGGAACGAGAACCTCTGGTCGCTGCCATGCGGGTAGAGAAGCCCCTCAAGGCCCCTGAAGCGCTGCGCGCTTTCCGCTATCTGCTTGTAGTCAATCGGCTCTGCAGAGATAAGAAGCTTCTGCGCTTCCTCAGGCAGCGACTCTATCTGCATAACCCCTATGTCCTGCAGCGCCGAGAGCACCCTCTCGGTGTACATCTTGTGGATTATTAACCTTACCCTGCCCATCTTAGCTGGCTTGAACACTCACACACCATGCTTTTCCTTGATTGCTTTCCTGAAAAGTGAGAGCACGGTCGCCTTGTCAGCCCTCTTTATCATCTTTGCCTTTGCCATGGCCTCTTCAAGTATCTCATCCCTTTTTTCCTTTGCATCGGCCTTTGCCTTCTGCATAGCGCGCTCATAATACTGCTCAGATGCCCTCTTTGCGTCCTCAATAATAGCCTGGGCTCTTTGCTTCGCCCCTTCAAGTATCCTCAATGCCTTCTCCTGTGCATCCCTGAGCTTCTTCTCAGAGGTGTCCTCCTGCTTCTTTATGTTTTCAAGCACCTCTATTTCTCCAGCCATAAGCATCACATCATTTTGTGAGCGAAAGCAGCACTATCGCTGCTGCGATCACGGCCACGCCTATCTTGACAAGGAGCGCCGTCTTCCTGACAACAATGAATTTCCTAAGGTTATCCATTCAGTTTCCTCTTTATGAACTTGAGCGACACTATCTGGTCGCGTTCCAGGTCCTCCAGTCTCTGCTTTATGTAAGATGCCTTGTCTCTAAGGCCTGGTATCACTACGTTCTCTATCGCGTTTGCCCTCCTGTTGAGCTTCTCTATCTCATAAAGAAGCTTCCTGAGCGAGCTCTCCTTCTCTGCGACCTCTATGAGCAGCTTGAACAGCTTTCCATAGTTCCTCTTCGCATCCTCCACTGCAGTAGGTACTGATATGAGCTCGTATGCAATTGACAGGGTTGCTCCCCCTGAACCTATGCTTACATTGGGTATCCTGACTCCCATGACGTTCTTTGCCTCAACTCCAGCAGAGACCGGGGCCTGCTCAACGGCAATTCTTTCAAGCTGTATCCTCCCTGCATCAATCTCCGCGAGCTTGACGCTGTCCATCGCCCTCTCCACACTCTCTCTGAGATTAGCCTTGAGCAGCTGTATCTGCTTTGCCAAATCAAAGAATTCAAGCACAAGGCTAGCCCTCTTCAGCTTCAGCAGGTCAAGGCCTTTTCCAGCTACTCTGATCCTGGCTTTTGTCCTAATCAGCTCAAGCCTTGTAGTCTTAATGTTGCTTTGCGGCATCCTGTTCCACCTTGTCCTTCTTGTCCTTGCTCTTGTCCCACTGGCCATACTTCTGTATGAACTCGTCCTTTACTCTCTTCGTCTCGTTCTTGTCCAGCATAGAGAAGAGCTCCCATCCCAGCCCAAGGCTTTCCTCTATTGTCCGGTCCTCGAAGAATTCCTGGTTTACAAACCTGAATTCAAAGGCATCAGCAAACTTCAGGAACGTCTTGTCATTTGCGCTGAGGGCCTCCTCCCCAACTATCTCTATCA
>JASHRG010000006.1 GCA_030037495.1 Microcaldota archaeon
CACCCTGCGATGTTCCAGTACATAGCCACAAACAACCGCGATTACATATACAACTACAGGGAGCTCAAGTCAGACTACCATGTTGACCTGTATGCAAAGGTGCAGTACTGGCTAATGACACAGGGAATCCTCCTTGATGAGGATAGCCAGGAGTGCTTCTACACCTGCCTTTCGCATGAAACCGAGAAGACTCTGAAGCCCACGCTTGATGCGTTCCAGACAGCTGTTGACAAGGCTCTGAAATCAAAGTTCAAGATGACAAGGTTCAAGCTCCAGGGAACTGCAAAGAGTGTCGCGCCGAAAGGCAACTATTCCCCCTCTCAGGGAATCTGACTATTTGCTCCTGGTATAAACGAGCATTTTCCTCTTCTTCAGCGCCTTGAAGAACAAGTGTGGCTGTATGCACATCTCTGGCGTCACGACTCCCGTGATCGCAACCTGCCCTTTTATTATCTCCTGCGCAATGACTGACGGCGGCACTCCGGTGTCCCAGGACCCCGCTGGGATGTTGTGCCTTTTGTTTGTAAACGCCTGGCAGTAGACAACCAGCCTCTTCGCCCTTCCGTTCTTTCTCCCCCTTATCTCCACCCTTAGGAACTCCATGTCGTTTATCTTCAGCTCTTTGGGCGGCATGAATCTGTTGAGCAGCGCAACGGCAATGCTTCTTGGCGTTATCTCCTTGCGCCCTATCATAACAGGCTTCTCAGATGCAAACCCAAGGTCTATCAAAAGCTTTGTTTTTGCGACGAAGTCATTGCCCCAGCCGCCCCTGAAGCTGCACTCCCTTATGCCCTTGTCGTGTAGGCTCTTTGGCAGGCTGGCAAGCTCAGAATGCAGCGAATACCTGCACAGCACCCTGCCAAGCGGCTTTGGAAAGTCTATGTGCTTCTCGCCACTAAGCGACTTCACGAATTTTATTCTTCCCTTCACAAGCGTGGCTGGATTCTTAGTGAACTCATCAAACACGGTTTGCATGGAATATGGGACAATATATGGCTGATTGTACACAGTATAATCCTTGTCTGCAAAAGCTACGTCAAGGGACTCTATCCTGTCAAACCTTTTTGCGCCATATTCAGCAAGCACATTGGTTATTCCAGGGGTTGAGCCGCAGCCAAGCACAGCAACCAGGCCCTTCTTCTTGAACATCCTGTGCATCTTCAGTTGCTTCTTTGTCATCCAGTATAGCCCTCCAAGATCAACATAGTTTACGTTGTTGTCAAGCGCACTCTTCATGACTTCCAGGTTAGAGTAATAGTTTGTTGCGTTTATCAGGACAGAGGCTCCACTTAGCACGGCTTTCATCTGCAGCTTGTTGGACGAGTTTGCTGCAGCTCCGGTAATGTTCTTCTTATGGAAAGAGGATGCGAACTCGACAGCTTTCTCTTTCGCCCTCCCAGCAATTGTGAGATCGCCCCCGAATGTCTCCGCAAGGTCTGTCGATATGACACGGCCCATCTCGCCGTAGCCGCCTAATACGACTATCTTTGCCATGTTTCTATAACAAAGCCAACGCATTAAAGGCTTTCTAGGCTTCAATCGACGGCCACAAAAAGAATAAATACCACATGAAGTATATTCAAAACATGCAAGTCAATCATGGCTCAACCCAGGACTCAACATTGTTTTCCAGGGCAAGGTTTCTCAGAGTGCGTGACCAGCTAGAGGTGCAACTAAGGAGGATTGATGCAGAGGATGGGATTTCAGAAGCTGCAAAGAGCAAGTCGCGCGAAGTCTGCAGCAGGGTCACCCAAATTGGAAGGCGAAGGCAGACCGGCAGCACAGCGGCATTAGCCGCAGCGTGCATACTTCTGGGGAGCGAACTTGCAGGCGAGCCGAGGGATGTGGTGGAAGCGGCAGAAATCTCCGGAGAGGCAAGGCGCACTGTTAACGCTAACTATATACTGTTGGCCAGGCTTATAGACATGAAGCTTAGCGCAGAGCTGCCTTCCGAGCATTTGGAGTCTGTGGCGAGCGCGCTTGGCGTGCCTCAAAGCGTCAAAAAGGAAGCCGCACGAATACTCAAGGAGGTTGAGCAGAATCCAGACAGCATCTTAGGTTACAGTCCAACCAGGATATGCATAGCAGCAATGTACCTGGCAGGTGTCAAAATTAACCTACGAATCAGTAAAAACAAAATACGCATAAAAACAGGAGTACTTCACCGCGGGCAGGAAAGGGACATTGCGCTTTTGCAGGATGCGCTCGAAAGGCCACGCAGGGACGTCACGCAGATCCCCCCACGCAACATATAAATACCAGCTAGATTAACTTAATCCGTGGAGGGCGCAGTATGGCTGTTAGTTCACAAAATAGCGTTGACGCTTTGCGCGCCAGCTCAGGAACCAGGCCAACCTCGCTTGCAGAAGGTTCTTCCAGGCTGCGGGCAGTTGCTGAGGAACTTGACAGGGGAGGCAGGATAAAAGAATCAGTACCCGCATTTATAAGGTGCATAAGGGCAGTCTCAAGGTGCATAAGCCAGGATGCAGATGGAACCCCAGACCAGGCTAGCAGGGCGCTTTTGCTGAGTTATGTCAACGAACTAAACGGCTGGTTCAAGACAAATACCATAACAACGTTAATTGCAGATTCTAATCCAATTCAGCTACATCCTGACGAAATCAAGTTGCTGGAAGCTGCTGTTGAAACCCTTTCCAAAATAAGCACGGCTCCAGATTCGCAAAGACTCTCCCCGTTCACGAATGCAGCTATCAGTTATCTGCAGCAGACAAGTAGGAGCTCCAGGAATTATTTTCTAGAATTGAACAAGATGTTTACGGCTGCGAACCAGACCGCATACCAGGCAGCATACGATACAGCTCATTCATTACGTGAGAAAATACAGATTGATCTGGGCAACGGGCTTGGCCAGATGAAAAGAAGCATTGCTTCCGAAGCCACGCAGCTTCAGGCGCCTGTAGCAACAATGCGCAGGGGACGCCACAGCGCTAAATTCAGCGCTGTGTTCAGAGGGACTCGAAGTGAACCCACAGTAGAGCAGGATGCAGACCCTCCGCTTGAAACCGAGCCCACTGTTGAAAGGGCAATAAACGCCAATAGTCCTACTCCCAATGCACCAGTATTGATGGAGAAGCTACCCCCAGAGCCAGCTGCAAAGAGCATCCCAAAAGAAGCTATAGCGAAACCACGCCCCACTGCGCCAAGGCATGATGCGAAGCGCCATGAAAAACCTGCGGTTGAAAGGCATGAACCCAGGAAACGAGCCAAGAGCAGGAATCGCGATGAACTTGGTGAAACTGCAAGGCATGTGTTAGAGCTGGCCAAAGGCGGGACAATAAGCCAAGCTCAGATCGCAGCCGAGCTAGGAATATCCCAACCAAGTGTTTCTCGACACGTGAAAACCTTGAGAGAAAGGGGCCTGCTGGAAGGTATCCAGCATCCAAGAAACCAGGGCGGCCATGCAGAACAGAAAAGCCAGCCGCCTAAACAGAGTAAAGAAACTAGAAAACCAGCCGGCAAGAAGCACAAAAAGGAAGGGCCAGCTGGCGTACAACTATCGAAAGTCACTATAGACGTGCTGGTTGGGATCATGCAGGAGAAGACAGGCGTGGTCATATCAAAGGAATCTGGATTGAACGAGGCGATAATCAGCCATCATGTAAAGATATTGCAGAAGCTTGGCGTAATAGAGCGTGAAACCCTGATGGGGTACAAGGAGAGAATGACAGCAGAGGGAATACCGGCTACAGTTATAATCACGCGGCTGGTGGATGTTGGCGGCCATGCGCATTGGCGAGTAAATGAAGACAGGTTAACAGAGCTTGGCCTAAAGCAAAAGCTAAAGGTAGAGATAA
This sequence comes from Microcaldota archaeon, assembly GCA_030037495.1. Lineage (GTDB taxonomy): Archaea > Micrarchaeota > Micrarchaeia > Micrarchaeales > Micrarchaeaceae > JAJZYD01. Next base: position 3,816 of record JASHRG010000006.1, read on the forward strand.
AACTTGGACTTGCTAGAATTGCAGGACTCAAGCTGATGGAGAACGAGCTTGAGAACCGCATTGAAGAACTAAGAAAACTCGAGCAAAGCGCGAAGGAGGGCATTGATGAAACCAAGACGCAACTCACGCGCTTACTGCGTGAGATAAAAAGGCTCCCTTAGTAGGGGAGCGCGTCATATCCCTTGTTTACAAGGTTCTCGGCCAGAACAAGCCTGTTTGGGCCGTATGTATACACCTTCTTCGCTCCAGTAGCATCTATGTAATCCGTGCACTGCTTGAAGTCTGCATGGTCGCTTAGCGGGAACTGCACGTCTGTATTGAACTTCATCATCTTAGCAAACCCTGTCGCAACCGCGCTGTAAACTTTCTTGTTGTAGAGCTCAGCCAAGGCAAATGTCATATTGTTCATTATGCCATTCTCAACAATCACGACGAAATTCCCCCTAAGCAGTGACTGGAAGTCGTCGCTGCCTTCGTATGCCGAGGCATAATCGAGCTTTATCCCGTTGTTCTTGTAGACCCTGTTGACCCTGCTTATCTTTTTGCTTACTATGGGGAGTATCCCGCGCTCGTTTAGTATGGCAATAAGCTCCTGCGCCTTCCCAAGCGCATACGCACCAAACACTACTATGCCTTCATTGAGCTTCATCTCGGTCCAATACTGTATCGCATCCTCAACCTCGCTTCTCTCATCGAAGACAACTTCCGGGTGATAGTATGTAGAGTCGACTATGGCGACGTCTGCTTCCTCAAACTCTATCTCCTCGCAGCTTCTGGACTTCTGGAGCTGGAAGTCCCCAGTGTATACGATCTTCTTTCCCGCTTTTTCATCATTCATTACAAGCTGCTTTGAGCCAAGTATGTGCCCCGCATTTATCAGCTTCATGCAACTGGGGGTTTTCCTGGCAGGCTGCGGCTCAATCTCTTTTATTCGTTCAAGGAGCTGGCTTGTTATTTCGCTAGATAGTATGTGCTTTGAGGATTTTGCGGCTGATATATGGTCGGAATGTGCGTGGGATATGAAGTCAAGGTCTGATCCATTTTCTTTCCTATCCAGTGAGATGGATAGGCCATCTATCTCTATCATCAAGTCGCCTAACAAGCATGGAAAGGAAGCTATAAAAGCATTAAGCTTCACTCTTACACTGCTGATTGTGATGGTAGAGAACATCGTAATTATAGGCTCAGGTCCGGCAGGACTCAGCGCAGCAATATACACCGCAAGGGAGGAGTTCAAGCCCCTTGTTGTGACAGGCGTGCCTGCGGGAGGGCAGCTGCTTCTCACTACAAAAGTGGACAACATGCCTGGATTCCCTGATGGGATTGACGGACCTGAACTGATAGATAGAATGACAAAGCAAGCTGAGAAGTTTGGAGCCAGGTTTGTGAACGAGAACGTGACTGATGTGGACTTCTCAAAAAAGCCATACAGGATAACCACTGACTCAAAGAGCTTTGAAACACATGCTGTGATAATAGCAACCGGGGCTAACTCCAAGCTGCTTGGCATCCCTTCTGAAATGGAGCACATGGGAGTCGGGGTCAGCACGTGCGCCACTTGCGACGGAGCGTTCTTCAAGGGCAAGGATGTCGTTGTTGTTGGAGGCGGAGACACTGCAATGGAGGACTCTTTGTTTCTGACAAGGTTCTGTCCTAGCGTGACAATAGTGCATAGGAGGGACCAGTTCAGGGCAAGCAAGATAATGCAGCAGAAGGTGCTTTCAAACTCAAAAATCAAAGTTGTTTGGAATAGCACCGTAGAGGAGATCTACGGAAAGGACGGAGAAAGCGGAGTAACAGGCGTGAAGCTCCGAGATGTTAACACGAGCAAGACATCTGTGATAAGGGCACAGGGCGTCTTCATAGCAATAGGCCACGCGCCCAACACCAAGTTTCTTGATGGGAAACTCAAACTAGACGACCTGGGCTATATAGTGGCGAGGGACGAGGTGCTTACTGAGATTCCGGGTATTTTCGTTGCGGGTGACAACCAGGACAGGCACTACAGACAAGCAGGGACAGCATCCGGCGCAGGGATAAAGGCGGCGCTCCGCGTCAGGGACTACTTCCAGAACATGGGAAAATAGGCGCTTGATTGACACTTGTATTTCTTACTTCGCAGCTTGCTGTCATAATCACAGTGGCAGTGACCCTACTGCTCACCCTGCTCCTCGCTGCCATAATAACAATAAGGTACTTCCAAAAAAAGGGCAGGAGCCTGCTGTTCTGGAGCCTTGGGATATGGTGCTTCGTGGTTGGAGTCTTCCTCGAGCTGCTCTTCGCGCTCGGCGTTTATCCGAATTACCTGATAGCATTCTACTTATTCATAGTTGGCGTTCTTGTCGAGCTCCTCGCGCTGGGTTCGATACAGTTCTCTCCATCAAAAAGGGTGAGGCAGACCTACTACGTGTTTGTGATAATTACAACGATATTCCTACTGTGGTCCGTATACTCGGCGCCTGTCTGCAACAGCAGCTCATGCAGCAACATGATAAGCTACTACACGGTATGGGCCAATCCATCGCCGCTTGTTGTCGTTACTTCATCGCTTGTCACGTTCCCAGCAGCGCTTATACTAATATACTACGCGGCAAAAAGCTATATCGCAAAAAGGAACAAAAGGCTGCTTGGTATAATTTTGGGAGTAATAATAGTGAGCATAGCAGGCACCCTTTATCTTGAAGAGTACCCCGCTTTTCTCTATATAGCGGAATTCGTCGGAATCCTGCTCCTCTGGTATGGGTTTATTTAAAGCCTTTTCCTACCATGTTAGATAGAAGTTCATGATAAATGCCACAGCTACGCTTTTTGACAGGGCAACAATGGGGTTTTCCCTTTCAGTGCACATAGTCCTTGCAGTAATAGGCATAGTTCTTCCTGTGATAATACTCTTGGCGGAATACCTTGGCATCAGGTACAGGGATAATCACTACATAGTGCTTGCAAGGAGGCTTTCGATAGCTTTTGTTGTGATGTTTGCGGTCGGAACAGCATCAGGCATGCTTGTCGCAACCGAGCTGCTGTTCCTGTGGCCGCAGTTCATGGCGCTGATGAGCGCAGTGGCCATAGCCCCTCTTTACCTTGAGGTGTTCGCTTTCTTCATGGAATCAATATTCGTTGCGCTGTACATATATTCTGCGCATGCTTTTCGTGAAAGGTACATACATGTTGCAATAATGGTGGTCGTTGCGCTAGGCGCTGTGCTTTCCGGGGTTCTAATAACAATGCTTAATTCATACATGAACACTCCTGTCGGGTTCAACATCCCGGTTTACCTGCAGACAGGAAACCTTACAGATATAAACCCGATTGCGGTTTTTACCGCCCCAGCGGCCTCGATAGAGGTGCCCCACGTAGTTGCTACATCATATTTTGCAGGCGCGTGCATCTTCCTTGCTTACTTCTCATTCATGCTCCTCAGGACAAAGGACGATAGGGTAAAACAGTACTACAAGAAGGCGATAAAGCTTGCGTTTGCAATAGCAGCAATAGGCCTCGTCTTCTCGCTTATAACAGGGGTGCTTTCAATAGAATCGCTCTTCCATCTGCAGCCGGAGAAATACGCTGCAATAGAGCTGAACCTGCAGCCGCAGACAAATGCCCCAGAGGTGCTTGGCGGCATATACGCCAACAACTCCATCGAATACGGCATTGCAATACCTGGATTGCAGAGCGTGTTAGCCAACGGCAGCGCGTCAACAAACGTGCCAGGGCTGAGCCAGTACCCGCAGAGCACATGGCCCCCGCTATTTGTGCATGACATGTTTGACCTGATGGTCGGCCTCGGCTTCCTAATTGGCATATTCTTTGCATTTGTGCTTCTCATGGCGCTTATGAAAAGAAATGTGCTCGATAGCAGGAAAATGCTCTGGCTCTTTATTGTTGTAGGCGTCTTTGCAACCCTTTTGCTGGAAAATGGCTGGATGGTAGATGAATTCGGAAGGCAGCCATGGATAATCTACAACGTAATGCTGGTCTCGCAGGCAGCCAACCAATCGTCATCGATAATACCAATAGCAGTACTTCTGATACTGGTCTACATCTTCATAATACCATTTACCCTCTACGTGCTCAAGAAAATATTCGAGAGAAGGCCTCTCACCGACGAACTGTGATTAAATGGACATACTGATACTTATAAACCAGGTGATATTCTCAATACTGCTGTCGCTCCTGCTCCTAGAGCTGGGCTCTGCCCTTCTTTCACTGGCAGACTACGAGAAATACAAAGAAAGATTGACCAGCTACATAGCGCCGACCTGGGAGATAACAGGAACTTTCTCGGTTTTCTACCTTGTGAACTTTGAGGCCACTTTCCCAAGCCTGCTGCCTGCAATAGGCACGATGTACATACTGCCTGTCCTTGTTGCCGTTACCTTTGTGATAGTGAGGGACGCGTTCCTTGCCTATACCGAGTACATAGGCACGGAGAAGGACGAAAAGCGCTTTGCAAGGGTTTATGGAATATCTACCATTGCAATGATGATAATCATAACCACAATACTGAGCTCCACCATATCAGGAATAGGAGTAAACCTCTCAAGCCTGTCGCTAAATCCGCTCATCGTGCTCAACCCATACAATTTGCTTATGATACTATCGTTGCTGGCCTTTGTTGCTTTTGCCGCAATAGTGTTCTTTAACATAGAGAAGAGGAGCCTGCTCTTTATATCAATAATAGTGGCGTTTGCCCTGATCCTGTTTGCTTCGGCAGCATTTACCCCGTTCATGCTGCAGAGCCTGGCGACCAACCCGCTGGTTGTGCTCCCGTCAATGCTGCTCCTCGTTGCCATAATAGTGCTGTACTGGCTAAGGAAGACTTACGCAAAGTTCCTGGTGCTACCATGGCTGTTCTGCAGCGTGCTTGCGTTCCAGCTCATAGAGTACCCATCCCTATTCAGCAACTCCATACAAATAAGCAGCTATATCACGTCACAGGCCAGTGCCCCATACGTGCTCATCATAACGCTTGCGGGAGGGGCATTCCTTGCCGTTGCGCTTTCGCTGTTTGTCTACGTGCACCACGTGCACAAGGAGGAGAAGTTCCACGAGCATGAATACTAGAAGAGCTTCTTCTGGCCCCTGTTTGGGACAAGCGACGAGACCCTTACGCCTACCTTCCTGAACGGCTTTGGGCCAGCAAGCTCGCAGATCAGCTCATGTGACATCTTCTTTAATAATTCAAGGGAATCAGAGTAGCTTCCCATGCTCCTCCCCTTCACCCTGTCAGTAAAGTCTGCGTAGAGCGCCTTCACCGTAACCGTCTTGAACGCAAATCCGTTTCTGCTCACCTCTGTAATGACCTCTTCTGACAACTCGTCAAGCATCTCGTTCACAATGCCAAGCTCGCTTGTCCTTTTATCAAGGGTCCTTTCCCTCCCTATGGAGAGTATCTTCCACTGGTTCATGACCTCGCTCTCATCCCTTCCATTGGCCAGCATGTGCAGCTCCCTTCCAAAAGAGCCCACGGTTTCGGCCAGCCTGCCAACGTCGGCCCTTGCGAGGTCGCCAACGGTCATGATCCCTACAGAATTCAGCCTTTCAGCGGTCTTTCTCCCGACTCCTAGTATGCTCTCAACTTTCTTGTCCTTCAGGAACTTCACAATCTCCTCTTTCCTGACCATCTTTAACCCGTCAGGCTTTGCGTCGTCGCACACCATCTTGGCAAAGACCTTGCCCGAGCTTATGCCTATCGTGCACGGAAGCCCAAGCGAGTTGTTTATCTCAGCCTTGATCTTCTCGCCAATCCTCATGGCTGCATCGTAGCCGGTTTCGCCCAGGTCAAGCGCAGCTTCATCAATGCTGACCATCTCCATCTTGTAGCCGTGGGCGCGCAACTTATCCATTATCTTTGCAGAGACCTTGTCATAATAGTCATGGTCTGACTGTATGTATACAACGTCTTTCTTTGTTTTCAGCGCCATTACCGTCGGCATGCCACTGTGTATTCCCGCCCTCTTGGCCGTGTAGCTCGCGGTCTCGACCACTCCCCTGAGTTTGTTCTGCTCATCGCTTGTCCCAACGACAAATGCCTTGCCCTTCAGCTCAGGGTGCCTGAGTTCTTCGCAAGAGGCATAGAACGAGTCCATGTCAATGAAAAGGACGAGCCCCACCTGAACACCAATAGCTATTGTGCGTAAAAATTATTATCGCTTCGCTTTCTTTCTTGGCTTGGTCGCAACTATCATGAAGGCAGCGCCCAGGGATAGGTTCTTAATGTTAGCATTCCTGAACCCCGCGCGCTTGACCAGTTCCAGCGCGTTGTTCTTGTCAAATATCCATAAGCTATTGAACAGGTACTGGTAGGCTTCAGGGCTGTACCTGGTTCCGACAACAATCACTGGCACAATCTTGAAGTAGTAAAACTGGAACAACCTTGAGAGCGCAACGTCAGGTCTTGCCACATCAAGGAACACTATCCTGCCGCCTGGCCTGAGCACCCTGTAAGACTCCTCTACAAAGCTTTTTAAATTATCAAAATTCCTGAGCGCAAACCCTGTAGTAACAACGTCAAAGCTGCTGCCATCGAGATTCATGCTCTGCGTGTTCCCCACAACAAGCTCTATCTGGAATCCGCTCCTTGCAATCTTCTCCTTTGCGACATTCAGCATGTCCTCATTGAAGTCGAGGCCAAGTATGTCAGCGCTTCCGCCCCTTGACCTTGCCTCCTTTGCTATCGCGAGCGCAAGGTCTCCTGTTCCAGTAGCAGCGTCAAGAACCCTTGGGTTTACGTAGCCATCAACGCATTCCATGGCTGCCCTCTTTCTCCACCTTATGTCTGCGCCCAAGCTCATTATGTGGTTCATCCTGTCGTAGCTTTTGGCTATGCTAGAAAACATCATCTTAAGCTCTCTACCGCTCTTCACGCCTTTTGGCCTATCAACCATCACAACCCCTACTTCGAGCTCTTCAAGAATTCAACTACACTATCAGCATGGCCAAGTGCATTGACCCTCTTGTAGCTCTTGACTATTTTCCCGATTTTGTCTATTACGTAAGTGGTTCTTATTGTTCCCATACCAAACACTCCCTTGTCGCCATAAGCCCCATACTCCTTTATCATTTTGTTGCTCGGGTCAGAAATAAGAAGCACCTTAAGTCCGTATTTGTCCCTAAATTCACAGTGCGATTCGTATCCATCGCTGCTTACTCCTACAACAACAGCACCAAGCTTCCTTATGTCGTTTCCTTTTGCAGTAAACTCCTTTGCCTCTATTGTGCATCCCGGGGTATCATCCTTGGGATAAAAGTAAAGCACAAGGGTTTTGCCCTTGAACTCTTTTAGTGTATGTTCCTTGCCATCATCTCCGTTAAGCCTAAAGTCAGGTGCCATAGTTCCTTCTGAAAGTTCAGCCATCAACTCACCCTTATAATATTAACGACCAAAACATAAATATAAGCTTTTGCTTAAGTGAATCCATGGAGTTCAACCTGTTCAAGAAGTCAGCAAAGGTAATAGTCACTAGTGTAAACCTTAAGTGGAAAGGGTCTGTGCATTCACTTGGCGCAATAAAGGTGAAGGGCCAAACCTTTGACGTAAAGATACCATTCCAGAACAAACCCCAGGACGATTTTAACCTCGATTTCCTGAAAACGCAGAAAAAGCCACCTGTAGTTGTAAACGGAATCGTTGTCAATGAACCATTCAAGCTAATCTCTGTTACTCCAACACCTCCTGTAAAAATAGAAGAAGGTGAAAAGATCGAGTTCAAGGTAAAGGCAGAGGCTCCATCTTACAGCTATGAAGGGCCGATGAACGTCGATATAATGTCAGATAACAGCGATATGGCCCACATAGAGATAACCATGGTCGTAGTCAAGACATATGGAAAAAGCGTTGACATGGAGCAGAAACAGACAATAATGGACGTGACAAAAGGACAAATAATCAAACAGAACCTGCATCTATACGGGGCGGTCGACTTTGGCACAGAGGTGAAACAGATCAAGGTCACCGCACCATTTGTATTTGTTAGCTCAGACCCCAAGTTACCATTCAAGATCGACAATAAGACTGGATACTTGATAGACATTTATGTCCAGGCGCCTCAGGAAAATTATGGAGGGCCATTGGAGGTCTTCCTAGGCTGAGTTACCCTCTTCTACATTCCCGCTTCCTTGTGTTGCTTACGCATGCTTTGCAGGTGATTACTTCACCATATCCTGAAGCAGCTCGCCAAGCTTGTCCGTCTGCTGGTTGAATCCCATTTCCATTCCACTCAGCGCCGCCTTAGCGAATGTCTCGTTGTTTATTTTTGTAACGAGTATGTGGAGCCTCATCTTTGTCTTGTTCTGCCCAGCCTCTTCGAAATCCACTGTAATCAGCTGTTCAAATGCGAGGTTCCTTGGGTCGTCCTGAGAAGACATCGCACCACCAACATAGACTAGCTTGCTCATAGGCGTCACTTCCTTGAACGTCCCAGACATAGGCCACTTCTGCCCTGCAACCGGACCTAGTTCTTTCCCGGCTAGCATTACTATGTATATCTTGCCACCTGGCCTTGCATCCCATTCACAGGTCGGGTTTGTGACCCCCCTGGGACCCCACCACTTTTTCAGGATCTTTTCATCTGTCCACGCCCTCCATACCAGGTCCCGCGGCGCATCAAACGTGCGCGTTATTGTCAATTCTCGTTTTGGTTCTGCCATGTTATCATCTTTGTTTTTTAGCATTCTTCTTCTCTTCCTCAAGCACCCTGTCTAATCGGTCAAGCCTCTTATCCCATAGCCTCTCAGTTTCCTGCACCCACTCTTCAACCTTGTGAATTGTGGCTGGGTCTAGCCTGTATATTCTCTGTTGTGCATTCCTCTGCATGCTCAAGAGCTTTGATTCCAGCAATATTTTGAGGTGCTGCGAGACCGCCTGTGGGCTGATCTTGAAGCCTTCAGATATCTCAGTTGCGCTTAGCTGTCCCCTCTCCGCCAATATCTGAATTATCTTTCTTCTATTAGGCTCAGCAAGCGCGTAGAATACATCCATAGTATTATTATAAAGTTATTATTTTATAAAGCTATTGCTTAATTTAATGGACTAACCCTTCTTAACAAGGGCAAGCTGCGCAAGCATTGCTTCTAGTTGTATTCGCTCGTTTGCCCCCTCTACTATCCTAAAGTTACATTCACCTAATTGAACAGCTACCTTCAACTTCAGTCTCTCTTCTATCTCGAGGTTTTGCACCTCTCTATAGCATTGAGTGAGTATGTCCTCTGCGCTCATCCCGCTCATCAGCATCAGCTTGTCAAGCTCGCTTCTTGCGCCCTCGAAATCCCCGGTTATCGCAGCGTTGAGCATTGTTATTATCTCTTTAGGCCTGGCTTTTGCGGCTATCTCATAGACGCTCGCCTCGGTTATCTTGCTACTCTGCATTGCGGAGCTCTGCAAGACATTTGTGAGTTTTCTTAAATCTCCATCCCCAACATAGATCAGTGCCTCGATCGCTTTTTCGTCAATTTCAAGTTTTTCGCCCTTTACTATGGGCTCCATGTACTTTCTCATGCCCTCCTCGTTCAGAGGCTTAAATCTGAAGACCACGCACCTGCTCTGTATCGGTTCTATTATTTTGCTGGCGTAGTTTGCGCTGAGTATAAACCTAGTCTCCTTTGAGTACTTCTCCATGGTCCTTCTGAGCGCGTGTTGTGCATCAGCGGTGAGCGAATCAGCCTCATCGAGGAATATTATCTTTGTAGTTACGCTGCCTATTGCCCTGGTCTTTGCAAACTCCTTTACCTCACCTCTAATTACGTCTATGCCTCTGCTGTCGCTTGCATTAAGCTCCTTGAATGCCCCAGAGATATCTTCCCCATAAAGGTCATTTGCCATTGCAATAGCACACGATGTTTTCCCTATTCCTGCACTACCTGCAAATATCATGCTTGGAAAATTTCCTCGCTCAACAAAAGATTTTAACCTGTCAACAATCAGCTTCTGGCCTATAACATCCTTTAGGCTGTGAGGTCTATACTTCTCAATCCATGGTAGATCCGGAACCTGCATGATAATCAGAGAAAGTGAGCAGAGATATTATGTCACGAAGATATTTATTAGCTTTTCCATAATCAAATTTTGACACCCCAGAATTTTGTCGCTGTCCTGTAAGCAATGTTTTCTATATATTCTTCTTTCAATCCGCTTTCTTTCAAGAATGTGATGTACTTATCAACATTTATTAAGGGCCAATCTGTTCCAAACATAAGTTTTTTGGATGTTGCAAATTGCACAAGGGTATTAAGTTTTGATTTCATGAGTTCTTTGTAACCAGGCTCTAGATTACCAAGGAACCAACCTGATATATCAGCATAGCAGTTCTCATTCTTGTATATGACCTCTGCAGCATCATCTATCCAAGGATTGCCGGAATGTGCTAGGAGTATTTTCATATCTGGATGTTTAAAAGCAAGTTCATCAATACCTAGCGGATGCGAGAATTTCACTCTACCTCTAACATAAGGGCTCCACGTGTCACCAGTATGGAATATGACCGGCACATCGTATTTTTCAGCCAATTTATAGATTGGCTCAAAAAGTCTTGAGTATGGATAATCATACTCATACCCTAGAAATATCTTAAAGCCTTTAAACTTCTGTTCTTTCAAGGCTTTCTGTGCAACGCTAGCATATTTGCTTATCCCATCAATGTGGACTCCAAAGATAGGTATTATTCGATTATTCTTTTCGGATAATTTTGCCATTGTATTGTTTGTGCCAAAATTCCAGCCGATCGCCACTGCCGCAGACACGCCATTTTGCTTTAACTCCAGGAAATAGCCATTTTCTGTATAGTCTATCTTGTTGTCTTTCGCAGCCTTTTGGAAAAGAGGATCATCAAAACCAGGGTGCGTATGTACGTCTATAAATTTCATAAAAATCATTGTCGATATCATTTGTTGCTTTTTGTTAGTACATATCTCTTCTTCATTAATGCCCAATCCCTGAAGAGCTTCTCGTCATAGAGCACCGCCTGCTCCATGGGCCACGCCGCGAGTATCTGCACCGCAGCCGCATAGTTGCTGTGCAGCGGATCTATGACTATCTCGACATTTTTGTATTTTATAAGCCCGTCAAAGTCGCTTATTGTAAGTGTTTTTGAATTCTCCTTCTTTCCAATGTACGCTTTGCTGATGATGCCGGACCACTCCCTGGCTATCTTCTTCCTTGGCAGCCTGAACCAATAGTGCAGTATCAGCCAGTACACCTTTGAGAACCTTACTGCATCAGTGATAACATATACCTTATTTTTAGGGTTAAGGTCAACGTTCTCCCCAGCAAACTTCACGTTGTCTATTGATGAGGTAGCCTTCTCATCAATTATTATCCTTGTCCTTAGATTTAGGAGCTCAGCCAGGAATTCTGCGCTGGTCCTTGCTTCTGACAGCTCAGGTGTATTAGCTTCAGTGAATCCTCCGGAAATAACCGCGTAATCTATCTTCTTGCTGTTTACAAAATCTGCAAATCGTTCGAAATAACCCCTGGTGTCCCTATTGTGCTTGTCAAATATGGAGAAACAGAATATCACAGCGTAACTGGTCAAGCGCATTCACCCTCAGGTTTATTAGCCCTATAAAGCTATTTATTAGTAATTCCTTAAATAGTAGCGCTTCACATAGCAAGCCAAGGGGCTGTACGCTAACCTGGTAGACTACTAGCTTTGGGAGCTAGTCGTCCGAGTTCAAATCTCGGCAGCCCCAATCATGATTACTACATTAACCTTGCCATAGCTCGAATGTCTTCAGGATCGGCCTTGCATGGCGTTGCTGTTATCGCAAGTGTTACAGGGTTGTCGTATATTTTGGGCCATGCTAGTATTAGCTCTGTGCAGTCTACGGTATGGTAAATGTGATCTTCCCTTTTTTTCAAATCGAGTGGCTTCCCATGGAGTTTTCCTGACTTGGGATTTACGACTAAGTTTGGCCTTAGAGCCTGAATTATAAAGTGGCCAATGTCTCGCCCGCGCACATCTACTCGCATATCACCTTCACTAATGTCCCTAATAACTCGCGCAGCAATTTTATCTCTAATCTCATCAGGATTTACAAGAGATGGATTAGGTACAAGCCTAGCTATCTCCCTACCTGCTTTTAAAAGAATTCCATTTGCCTTTTCCGGGTATCTAATGCTGGCTAACCTCGCCTTTAGCGCGATGAACCTTATTGCTTCTCTCCTATAGCCTAACTGCTCTAGAGCGACTTCAGAGTTACTAAGGCCTGCAATAGCCTCTCTGAGATGTCTCAAATCTGCAACACGGTTGCGCTCTAGAGCCAGTTCAGCATCATAAATGCCATTGCGATGGGCTGTGTTCTCTTCAGCATGCATGCAACGTACAAGCACATCACCCAGCCTCCATAAAGGTCTAAGAAAGGCGCGCGCAAGGACCTCTTCTAGCTCTGCCGCTTTTCTTACAGCGGCAACAACTTTCTCCTCCTCAGCTCCCTGTTCGCGAAGAAGCCGTGCAGTTACGCAGAATAGGGCAGCAGCACGGCCAAGCTGTTCCACGTGTGCCTGTTGATGAAGAGGGGTTTCATGACAATTATAAACAGGGTGCAAGCCTTTTATATCGCGTAATGCAGCTTCTCTGGCTGCACCTGGAGAGGTGAATTCTCCGGCTGGTGATCTAGGTCGTTTTTCGTCCTTTTGTGGTATTATCACAGTCCCTATACCGTGCATGAGAAAAACTGTTGCTTTACTGATATTTATAGCATACGTGATCAAAGTCCAAGCTATGTACTTGTATATAGTTTAAGATTTGAACATCAATAAGTCTTCCCGGCAGCCCCATAATATCAATGCAATAGAATAAGTGTAGGGCTACTCCAGAATCTAGAAATTCCCGCTCCCCGTGAGCGTTGAATCCGATGAGGGCACCCCAACCCTGTATGGTCTGGCATCCCTCCTTACGATCCTGTCCAACTCTTTCAAAAGCCTGTTGACCTCTGATTGTCTATTGTAAACTCCCTCTTTGAACACGCCTCTGTCCACCCTTACGCTTCCTGAAAGCTCAGCATCCTCTTCAATTACAGCTGTTCCTGAAACATCGGCGTTAGCAGAAATAGTCCCATATACAACAGAATGGCCGTGCGCACGCCCGTGCTGGCGCAACAGTCCCGTAGACTTGAGCGTGGCCATTTCAGAAAGCACTCCCCTGTCAAGAATAATAGAACCCAGCTCAGCGCGGGTTTCAGGCCCTCTTCTTGCCTGTTCGTCAACCCAGCATTCCCCTGACCTAAGCAAAAGGTGTCTTGCCCCGAAGATACTCACCGTTACCCTAGTTACTTCAACAGGCTGGTCAGCGAGCTTCCTTCTAAGTCTATACACACCCAAGGGGCCAAGGTCAACCTGCCTGGGGGTAAATGCAACGCCAGGTCTGTCCTTTGCATCAACGGTTCCAGATACGACCATAATCAACGAAACCAATCAATTTTCAAGGTATTTATAGCTATCGAATTGGCTACAGCACCACGATGAATCTTTTCTTGTAGAACTTTGTTATGTGCTCTTCCAGGGATCGCTTTTCTGTTTCCCTTGATGCTTCTAGACTTGCAATTCTGTTCTGCAAGCTTACCGCTTTTCTGGTCCTAGCTTCCGAATCCTCTGCAACGCTTTTGATCCTCCTCATCTCGTTTTCTAGGAACAGTATCTCATCCTCAACTGTCGCCATCTCCTTGTCAACCAGCGCTTTCCTCTCAAGCTCCTCATAAAGCTTAGCGTCGCGTATCTTTGATATTAACGATACAGTTTCCTGCGGCTTCTTAAGCTGCGTCCTGCCAGTTTCGACGCTCTCCTTTAGCTCGCTTAGCATCTTGCCGAACTCCATGAACCTTTCCTGCGAAGAAAGCGATTCCATAGGGTTTTCCACCATCTCGGCAAGCTTTGCCTTCCTCATGGCAAAGTGGTCATAGGTCCTTGCAGCCTTTCCAAGCGGCATCACCAGCGAACTAACCCTTGCGGTTATGGCCGAAGATTCGTCCCTCAACGTTTCAAGCTCTCCTCTCTTTTTTGCCGCCTGGGCTTCCATGCTGGCAGTTCCATCGCTGCCTCCGCTACCCCCTCCTGCGCCTCCATCAAACATACCAAGCTCAACCTTTAGCGCGGCTATCTCATCACAAACTTCGCGTAACTTTGCAAGCTTCTCCATGGCATCCTTGTATTCACCATACTCTTCAGATACCTTGCCTAGCTCTGCACCGAGCGCGGATGCACAGCTCTCAAGCGTAGACTGGAGTGCCTTAAAGCGCCCCAGGTGCTTCGAGTATGCGATTATAAGATCACGGTTTCTCCCGTTTATCCTGAGCATTTCGTCGATTGCTGAGTTCAAGCCTGCAAGCTCAGCGCTGTATCTAAGGTACGATAGGTTTCCAGAAAATGTCTCATGACTGCTGAATACTCTTTTCAGCGCAGCGGCGTAGGCGCCCTTCTGGCTCCTTATGAAACCTGGGTTCAGCCAACTCTTGAAATCTGAATCAGGTTTATCATCAACTCTATCGAACTCATCACACGCGCTTATGAAATCCCTTCTGGCTTCAGCTATCATCTGCGATATCTTTGCAGCTTTTGTTGCGAATCTTTCAAGCTTCCTCTCAAAAAGCCCGCCAAGCTCCATCTCCAGGCCGCTTACTGACACATGCTCTTCCCTATCGTTCCCAAAAAACATCGACACCCCGATACTATTCCCAGCGAACTAATTTATTCCTTGTTAAAATGTAAGGCATGTACTGTGCGAACCCCATATAAAACTTTAAATATACTAGTATACCATTAACTCCAATTTGTTAGTGTGTACATGAAATCCAGAAATACGCATAGAAAAGCCAGGGCCAGCAAGCTGCACGGAATAGAGAAAAGGGCGCTTGGAGAATACGGTTCGCACCACGGTGTTATACAGGTCACAGGCAAGGTCAGGATAAAGGACCTGTACGATCTTGCGACGTATTACACGCCAGGAGTCTCGTACCCTCCGCTGATGATAAGGAAGAACAAGGCGCTTTCTTTCAAGTACACTGGAAGGTGCAATAGGATAGCGATAGTTTCTAATGGTACAAGAATACTCGGTCTGGGGAACATAGGACCAGAAGCCGGGCTCCCAGTGATGGAGGGTAAGGCCCTCCTCTTCAAGAAATTCGGCAATGTCGATGCATTGCCGCTGCCAATAAATGCGGCAAGCGTTGACCAGATAGTCGCGTTCGCAAAGGCGATAGAGCCGGCTGTTGGCGGCATAAACCTGGAGGACATATCCAGCCCGGACTGCTTCTATGCTTTCGAGCGCCTTCAGAAGGAGCTTTCCATATTTGTCTATCATGATGACAGGCAGGGCACTGCTGTTGCTGCCGACGCAGCGCTGAGGAACGCGATGAAGATAGTCGACAAGGACATAAGGCACTGCAAGATTGTGATAAACGGGATCGGAGCTGCGGGAGTGGGCGTGGCAGAGATAATACTTGCGGCTGGCTGCAAAGACCTGATAATGTGCGACTCCAGCGGCATAGTGTACCGCGGAAGGAAATACAACATGAACCAAATGAAAGCGAGGCTTGCCCAGCACACGAACCCTGATAACATAAACGGCCAGCTCTCCGACGCCGTTAGGGATTCTGATGTGCTGATAGGAGCTTCATCTGCAGGGCTTTTCAAGCCAAGATACATCAAGGCCATGGACAAGAGGCCGGTAGTGTTTGCGCTTGCCAACCCGCATCCGGAAATAGACTACAGGTCTGCGCTAGATGCCGGTGCATACATAGTAGCAACAGGGGAAAGCGACGTGCCAAACCAGGTCAACAACATGCTCGCATTTCCAGGCATATTCAGGGGCGCGCTTGATGTACAGGCAAGGCAGATAAACTCCGCTATGCTGCTTGAGGCAAGCAGGCTGCTTGCGCATGGAGTCCCAGTCGAGAAGAGGAAGAGGGAACACATAATACCGAATTTTGTCGAGGATGACATACGTTCCGTGATGGCGGACATGGCAGCTGGTGTTGCAGAGGTGGCGATGAAGACAGGAGTTTCCAGGGTCCGCGCCGACCCAAGCGCAGTAAGGAAGAGGGCGATGGATGCGCTTGGCAAGTACTCGAAGCTTGAGGATTTCGTTGCCAGATCAAACAGATGACCCGGCGCACTTTGAAACTGCACTCTTTATCATCTTCAGCAGGAGCGCCTCATCCACGAATATGTTCGAGTAGCTTCTGTGCCTTCTTATTTCGTCAAAGCTGGCCCACCTATGTTTTGTGGTCTCGAAGTTCATCTTCACCTTGTCGGTATCTGAGCAGAGCAGGAAAACCATGTTTGACCACCTCTGTTCAGGCTTCGGGATGTTGAAGAGCACCATCTTTCTCGGCCTGCCTATGATCCTGACGTTGCGCATTGTCAGCCGCGTTTCCTCTTCAAGCTCCCTGAACGCCACGTGTGCGTAGGCCTCCCTCCTGCCCCTGCCTCCCATCACAAACGACCAGATTCCGGGGTTCTCTATGAACGGTACATTCCTGCGCTTCAGGAGCAGGATTCTCTTTTTGTGCATCACTATGCACTGTACGCCGTCCCTGGCTTTTATCAACTTATTGGGCTTTGTTCTTCCTGACATTCAAACTGTGATACTTGCCAGACAAAGCATTTTAAGCTTTAAGTGCGACTCAGAATCATGGAGGTGCTTAGGTACGACATAGTTATACTAGGCAGCGGCCTTGCAGGCATGAGGGCAGCGCTCCAGGCATCAAAGGCATCTGATGGCAAGCTAAGGATAGCGCTGGTATCAAAGCTCCACGCAATGAGGAGCCACTCCGTCTCTGCAGAGGGCGGCATATCCGGCGTGCTCTACCCAGGAGAAAACAACGACAGCATTGCGCTCCATGCATATGATACCGTAAAGGGCTCTGATTAC
This sequence comes from Microcaldota archaeon, assembly GCA_030037495.1. Lineage (GTDB taxonomy): Archaea > Micrarchaeota > Micrarchaeia > Micrarchaeales > Micrarchaeaceae > JAJZYD01. Next base: position 20,678 of record JASHRG010000006.1, read on the forward strand.
CTCTCTGACCAGGATGCAGTGGAGCTCCTTGTTAACCACGCCCCAAGCGAGATAAGACTTTTCGACCATCTCGGAGTTCCATGGAACAGGGACAAACGCGGTAAGATTATACTAAGGGCGTTCGGGGGCATGAGCGTTCCTAGGACAGCGTTTGCTGCTGACAAGACCGGCTTCTTTATGATGAACGCGCTATATGATACCCTGCTCAGCTTCAGCAACGTAGAGATATTCCATGAGCACATAGTCACAAAGCTGATAGTCCACAATGGGAAATTTGAAGGAATGGCAGCCATAGACATGGCAACCGGGGAAACAAGGACGTTCTCATCAAATGCGGGTATCATAGCCACAGGAGGGTTTGGCAGGTCCTACGGATTCACCACAACATCATATTCAAGCACAGGCGATGGCATAGCATTGGCTTATGCGGAGGGCATATCACTGAAGGACATGGAGTTCGTGCAGTTCCACCCTACTGCGCTTGTGCCGAGCGGCATACTGATCACAGAGGCAGCAAGGGGAGAGGGTGCGTATCTTCTGAACTCAAAAGGTGAAAGGTTCATGGAGAACTACGCAAAGAGCAAGATGGAGCTGGCTCCAAGGGACATAATTTCAAGAGCCATAATGACGGAAATAGAGAATGGGCGCGGCATAAAGAACAAGGAGTATGGAGACAACGAGTTCGTCCATCTTGACCTAAGGCACCTTGGCGAGGCCAAGATAAACGAAACACTGCCAAACATAAAGGAGATATCTATAAAGATGATAGGCGTTGACCCGTCAAACGAGCTGCTCCCCATAAGGCCTGCCTGCCACTTCACCATGGGAGGCATAAACACAGACATAAATGGCAACGTTCTTTCAAGCGGCAAGAAGATAGAGGGCCTCTGGGCAGCCGGCGAATGCGGCTGCGTGAGCATACACGGGGCAAACAGGTTGGGAAGCAATTCTCTGAGCCAGTGCGTGATATGGGGCAAGATGACTGGCAATGAGGCGGCGAGGCTTGCCATGAAGGACAAGAAGGGAAACGAGGACAAGGTCCTTGAGATAAGCGAGCTTGAAGAGAAGCGGATCTCAGCAATACTCGGGGCAAATGGGCATGAGAGCCCATACGATCTAAGAAGCGAGCTCTGGCACACTATGGATAATTATGTCGGCGTATACAGAAATGCAAAGGCCCTGGCCCATGCCGTGAAGAAGATAGCGGAACTGAAGAAAAGATTTGCACATATAGGGATTGGGGACAAGAGCGCAGTGTACAACACAAATCTTAGGGACGCTCTTGAGGTATGGAACATGCTCGTGCTCTCGGAATGTGTTGCAGAATGCGCACTGAACAGGAAGGAGTCAAGGGGAGCCCATTCAAGAAGAGAGTACCAAAAAAGGAACGACAGGGCGTGGCTCAAGCACACGATAGTGACGCTTGAAAAAGGAAAAAACAGGATTACATACAAAAAAGTGAAGATAACAAAGTGGAAACCTGAAGAGAGGAAATATTGATGGAGAAGAAAACCTACGATATGAGGGGAAAGCAGTCAAACATATCCAGGCTTGCCTTCTTTGACATCGAGGGGTTCATACACATGCTCTTCTACAGGATACAAATATTCTATTCGATGATATACGGGCTTGCAATGCTATACTATGTGTTCTTCGGTGTTGATATTGGGATAAAGGCGCTGACCGTAATCTTCTGGGTGTTGATAACCCCGCAGCTTATAGAAACTATAAAGGCATTTTCGCTCATCTCTTCAAGAGGGCTTGCTTTTGGCCACCTCAGCGAGGAGCATGCATACCTCATGAAATCAAAGTACTCCAAGACAGGATCAGCTTACTCGGCATTTGCCTATGTTGCCATGCTGCTTTGGGCGCTTGGCTTCATAGCCATGCTGCTTTGGTGGACCCTATGAGTGGCTTCAACATAATGGCGATGTTCTACGGCTCAATGATAGCAGTGCCGCTCATGCTCTGGATCATTTCCATAAGCTATGCCCTGCCGTTCTCGTACTCGCAGCTCCAGGCTCTTAGGATGGTGCTTGCCGCGCTTGTAGGCATAGGTTCTATTATCTATGGTGTTATAGGTTTTAAGGAGGTATTTGCGCATGGAAGGTGAAAACACGATTTTCCTGATAAGCTCATTTGACAGGGAGCAAGAGTCCTTCAAGGAGTTAGAGTACAGGGCAAGGACAGGCCGCTTCACAACAGTGCTTGATGCACTAATAGGGCTTAAGGAACACGTTGACCCGTCGCTCTCATTCAGGTACAGCTGCAGAATGGGGATATGCGGTTCATGCGCAATGGTGATAAACGGGAAGCCAAGCCTTGCGTGTGAGACCAACGCCGCAAGTGCAGCCAAAGACGGCATAATTTCCATAGGGCCGATGAGGGCGCAGCCCCTTCTAAAGGGCCTTGTCACGGACTTTGATGACTTCTTCCAAAAGCACAGGGAGGTGTTTCCCTGGATAATAAGGAACAATGTAAGGGAGCAGTTCGACGACAAAAAGGAGTTCCACCAGAATGAAGAGCAGAGGGACTACTTCCTGCCTTTTGCAGAGTGCATAAAGTGCGGGCTGTGCATAGACGCGTGCCCAGTTGAGAACACAAACCGGTTCTTTCTTGGGCCGCAGGCACTTGCCCAGGCCTACAGATACATCGCTGATTCAAAGGACCAGGGGAGGGAGAAGAGGCTCGACTACCTTGACACGCTCAACGGTGTCTGGGGATGCGAATTTTCGGGTTCATGCTCAAAGGTGTGCCCAAAGTCGGTTGACCCGGCGCTTGCGATCCAGCTGCTAAAGGCGGAGATAACGAAATATAGGCTGACAAAGAAGTGAATTCATGGGATTCAGAACCGAGAGGGATTTCCTGGGAAGCGTCAGGGTGCCATCAGAGGCATACTACGGAGCGGAAACCCAAAGGTCGCTCAACAACTATAAGATATCAGGAATGACAATGCCATCAACGTTCATAAGGCACTATGCGATAATAAAAAGGTGCGCGGCAATTGCCAACATGAGGCTAGGTAAGCTTGACGGCAAGGCAGGAAAGGCGATAGTTGCAGCCTGCGACGAGGTAATAAGAGGAAAACTCGCCGACCAGTTTACTGTAGATATATTCCAGTCTGGGGCAGGGACAAGCGTGAACATGAATGTGAATGAGGTGATAGCCAACAGGGCGCTTGAAATAATGGGGCACAAGAAGGGCAACTACAAGATAGTGCACCCCAATGACCATGTGAACATGTCCCAGTCAACAAATGACACATACCATGCCAACATACACCTGACAGTCTACTCAGAGCTTGTTGAATGCCTGATCCCAGCGCTGGTGTCCCTGCAAAAAGCTCTCGACAGGAAAGCGGGGGAGTTTTCCCGTGTTGTAAAGACTGGGAGAACGCACCTCCAGGACGCAGTTCCGATGACGCTTGGGCAGGAATTCTCAGGGTATGCATCATCGGTGAAAAGACAGATAGAAAACATAAGGAAGAGCTCCCAGCAATTGCTGTTCGTTTCCCTTGGCGGCACCGCTGTTGGCACAGGCATAGAGGCATCAAAAAGGTATTCAACGGTTGTGGTGCAGGAATTGAGGAAATACACGAAGTACAATTTCCAACTTGCAAAGAACTTCTTTGACCTGCAGCAGAACCAGGACGAAGAGGAATGGGTGAGCAGCTCACTAAGGGACCTTGCGGTTGCGCTCAACAAGATAGCAAACGACTTCAGGCTCATGGCTTCTGGCCCTGTTTCTGGATTTGCAGACATAATATTGCCGCCGGCGCAGCCGGGATCGTCCATAATGCCGGGAAAGGTGAATCCGAGCTTCCCAGAGATGCTCAACATGGTGTGCTTTGACGTCATAGGCATGGACTCTACAATTGCATATGCTGCAGAGAGCGGCCAGCTTGAACTCAACGTGTACATGCCTGTGATCTCCCATGAGCTGCTCTATTCAATAAAAATACTGACTAATGCTGTTGTCACGTTCACAAAAAGATGCGTGGTCGGTGTAAAGGCTAACACAACGAGGCTCAGGGCAAACGTAGACAAGGACATATCGCTTGCAACAGCGCTTGCCCCATACATAGGCTATGCGAGAGCCTCAATGGTTGCAAGGAGGGCTTACAGCGAGGGCAAGAGCGTGAAGCAGATATGCCTGGAAATGAAGATAATGCCCCCAAATGAGCTTGAAAAGATACTGGATCCAAAGAGGCTTACAAAGAGGAAGTGACTAAGCGTCTACCCAGATGCTTCCGTCTGGGTCCACTTTTACTTTGTAGGAATCCTGATGCTTGCCCCAGGGAGTCTGTGGTATCACATTGCCGTTTTCAACATTGTATTGGGCAGAGTGCCATGGGCATGTGACTACATTGCCGTTCATTGCCCCTTTCTCTAGTGGTCCTCCCCTATGCGAGCACACTGAGTTTATTGCATATGGCTTGCCCCCGAAAAGAACCAGCATCACCTTCTTGCCGTTTACGTCGAGTCCAACTGGCTTTCCCTCTTTGAGATCAGCCTTCTTTACCTGGATCTTTGTGCTTGCCATGCCACCACGATAGCTACATGCATTATAGCTATAAAAATGCTTTCTGAGATTATGGTAAAGCCGTGGGGCCGATGCTTATTACAAACATATTCTACGCTTACCTTGTCATAATATCCCTGTTTGCAATAGCGATGACGCTATCAGGGTTCAGAAACTACAGGGACCCTGAAAGGAATTACAAATATGCTCCAAAAACGCTGGTGATAGTTCCGTGCAAGGGTCTGGACTACAAGATGGATGAAAACCTGGCTGCCCTCAAGAATCAGGATTACAAAAACTATGGCATTGTTGCAGTCGTAGACTCACCAAGCGATAATGCTGCCAGGTGCATAAAGAAAGTTGGAATAAGGCTTATTGTTGCGAAGAAGCTTGGAACAGGCAGCGGCAAGGTTAATGCAGTGGCAAACGCCATAAAGAAATTTCATAACTACGAGGCATATGTTATAGCAGATTCTGATACATTGATGAAACCAACATGGCTTGGCGACCTTGTCAAGCCACTTAGGGAAAATAGCACAGGGCTTTCGACAGCGTATCCTTACTTCAAGGGGGTTGCGGGGGTTGCATCAAGACTAAAGTGCGCCTGGGGCCTTGTTGGCGAGGGAATGATGGAATCGGAGTTCCTGAGGTTTGGCTGGGGAGGATCCCTAGCTTTCAAGAGGGAGTTAATACAAGGCAACCTAGATGAATTTGCAAATTCGCTTTCTGATGATATTGCATTGGGCGGGCTTGCAAAGCGGAGAGGCCTAAAGATAGCATATGTGAAAAGCGCACAGCCAACAGTGAGAGCCACCGATACCTTCCCTGAGTTTGTTGAATGGAGCAATAGGCAGACCGCGCTGTCTGTAATGGAAGACAGGAAGAAGCTCTGGATAGGGCTGCCATTTTATGTGCTCAATTTCCTCCTTTTAGTATCGGCGATCTTGCTTACCATTTTCTATTCCTATATTGCAATCTTGCTTTTTATCCCGATAATACAAAAGTCAGCTAAGACGTATAGTAGATTGGTTGATAAGTCAGCGGCCCTTGTACTGATTGACATGGTAATGCCAGCATTTTACGCAGCTAACCTTATAGCAGCAATTGGAATAAAGAGCATAAGCTGGAGAGGCAGGAGGTACCGAATCCAACCTTAGTTGAATTTCATTACAAGCGGCAGGTGGTCTGAGACGTACACATGCGGCACCTTAAGGGACCTTACCCTTACCTGGTCATTTACAAATATGTTGTCTACCGGATCTGTAATCCCAACAAGCTCATTCCTAGTGGTTTTTACTTTATACCTTAAATCAAGGTTAGAGTAGTGCTTTCCTATTATCCCAAGTGACCGAGTCCACGGCGCAAGGTTAAAGTCGCCGCTTAGTATTATCTTTTCCTTTTGGTCGATCGAGCCCATGTATTTCAGTATGTGCCTACAATGCGATTCCGTAATTGAGTTCCCCATTTTTGTTCCCCATATAAAGTAGCCGTGGTAATTAAGGCAGTTTATTACTATTTTGCCTACTTTGATTCTTGCATGTTGCAGCAACCGCGTGTTATAGTCAGAGATTGTAAGCAGAGACCTTCTATTGATTCTGCCAGCTATCAAAAGCGATTTCTTATAGGTTATAGGATACCTAGAAAGGATAAGCAGGCCGTAGGTTATCCTTTTGCCAAGGACTTTGCTCTCCAAGGTTTCTGAATAGAAACTATATTCATATTTCAGCTTCTTCATAAGGTGGTCACGGAAGCTGAAGTTATAGTAGATATCAGAGTTCAGTCCGCCAGGGATCTCCTGCAAGTTGACAATGTCAGCGTTTTCCTTTTCAAGGAATTTGATAAGGCTAAACCTGTTGTTTCCCATCCATGCATTGAGTTGTATGAACTTCATGCTTTTCACTTAGACAAGTGGACTCGGCGTCCTTGTAATGTTACGCCCGTAAACCTCTTAGAATTATGAAATATAGAAATTAAAGCTTTTGCCAGTTATGGTGCCACTTCGTCTAGCACTATTTTTTTACTAAAGGAGCCACGTTCGTCGGCTTTCTTTTTTCTTATCTGTTCTATTTTAGCAAATGGCACTCCCTTTGCAGCAGAAATTGCATGGATTACTTCAAGGACATCTGCAAGCTCTTCCTCCCCGCCACTGGCGTAGAACTCCATCGCCTCTTCCTTTAACTTTTCCCTTAATCTCTTTTCATATTCTTCTTGCGTCGCAACGTGCGTTACTGCCTTCTTGCCGTCCTTCTCTATTATCCCAGGTATCTTATCCCTTACAAGTTTATCATATCGCATTGCAGCACCATCTGGACTTAGCGTTCAGCCCACGTGAAGTGATGTGGACTTTACGAATATTTATATACATGCCAATATGCTTATGCATATCTGGAATTTTCTTTGACATACATTCTAAAGAACCATTGAATGAAAATTGTATCGTCTTGGTCAACATTTGCACGTTCTAGGGCCTTGTAGTAACCTCTTCTGTTTACATACTTGATATTGGACATAGGATATCCATTTTTATTTAATATGAAGTTTAGAATTAGTCTCCCAGTTCTACCATTACCATCCCCAAAAGGATGTATTGTCTCAAATTTAAGGTGGATTTGAGCTGCGAGTTCAACAGGATTCATACTATTTTTCTCCTTATTATACCATTTGAAAAGCCCTTCAAGCCTTCTTTTAACTTCATTAGCTGGTGGTGGTCTATGCTTGCTTCCGACTATGTACACACCGTAAGTCCTTATTTTTCCAGCAAGATTAGGCTTTGTCTGATAAAATTGATCCTTATGCCACTTGAGCAATATTGAAAGATTAAGATCTCCTTTATAGTCTATCATCTGATAAAACGTCTTCCTGTGGTCTTCGGCCTCTTTTATGTCTTCAATCGGTTTATCTTTTGGGCTTCTGCGCCTTTCCAAAAGCTCTGCAACATCATTTAACGAAAGACTTGATCCCTCTATTTTACTAGTATCGTATGTGAATTTTATAACAAAGTCCTCAAAGAACTTCTCCTTTGCTACAGGGGGCATCTTCTTTAGATCATCAGAGTATGCCTTCTTAATGGCAGAAAATTTCTTGAACCATTTTTCTTTGTATATATCATGTAGTAACTTACTTTTCGTTTTCGTGATTATGTCAATTGTAGGTAGCTTGCTGCCTACATATATCTCCTTATATTTGAGCTTGCCGTTCTCTTTGTAGGTGTGCCCAAGATAGTAGTATGTCTTTTTGCCTATTATCTTTTTCTTTAAGCTGACCATAATACTATTTACCCTTACTAATATATAAATATATGCTATTTATGTAATAAGTGAGGGTAATAAAATATGTAAAACGAGCGCCAGCCCTCGTGAGCCTTAAATGGACTTGGCGTTCAGCTCACGTCAAGTGATGTGGACTTTGTAAATATTTATATACCTGTCAATATAGGAATAGATTTACTTCTGCTTTTGCATTGCGTGCGCTAGCCTTTCTGAAGCGAGATCCTTTATCAGATCTTGCCATTTTACTAGCTCCTTATCAAGAGCCTTTCTTACGAAAGTCCTCATTTTATCAACTTCTTAATAATATTCTCAACTTTCTCCTTATTATACTTATTCCTTGCTATCTCGCTAACTAGCTTTTCTGCCTCTTTTTGGCCTATTCCTACGGTGTGACCATTTATACTCAGAAATGTACTCATGGCGACGAAAGCAGTGCGTTTGTTTCCATCAATAAATACATGAAGTGTGATTATATCGTGTAAAAT
>JASHRG010000007.1 GCA_030037495.1 Microcaldota archaeon
GCAGGCAAGATATTAGAGGTATCCGACGTCCCTGGAGCAAAGAAGCCACTCTGGAAACTAAGGGTTGACCTTGGTAGTGCTGGGGTGCGGATTATAGTGGCCGGGATAAAGGCTTTTTACAACGAGGAGGAGCTTCTTGGCAGGTTTATTATAGTGGTTGCGAACCTTAAGCCTAGAAGCCTTGCCGGGATAATGTCAGAAGGCATGCTTCTAGCAGCTGAGGACGGAAATGGGAACGTATCGCTGATAGGGCCGGACAAAGAAGTAGAGCCAGGCTGCAGAATCATGTGATTACTTTTTTGAAAAGATAATCCCCTTTCTTTACCTTCCCTTTGAACTCCCTGAACCTGCAGTCCTTTAGGGTTCCTTCGCTTGCCCCTATTTGCTTGTTTATCTCCTTTGCAGTGTCTGGCATGAACGGCGATATCAATATTGCGATTATGCGCAGCGCCTCAAGAAGGTTGTAGAGAACCTCAGAGAGCGATGATCCCTGCAACTTCCAGGGCTCGTTCTCGTTTATGTACTTGTTGGTCAGCTTTACATAAGCAAATATCTCTGCAAGCGCATTGAATGTGTCGAGCTTGTCCATTAGCTTGTCTATCTTTTCTATCCTTGTTTTCAATCCTGCCTCTAGCGATGGAGTCCCTTTTATTTCTCCTTTGTGTTTCTCTGCGATGGCTATTGTCCTGCTAAGCAGGTTGCCCAGCTCAGCAGCGAGCTCGTTGTTCAGCCTTGTCTTTATGGCGTTGTCTGAGAAGTCTCCATCATCTCCAAGCGGCATCTCCCTTAGCAGCGTATATCTTACAGCATCAAGAGAGTACTTTTCTGATAGCGCTATTGGGTCTATTGCGTTGCCTAGGCTCTTGCTCATCTTCTGGCCGTTTATTGTTAGCCATCCATGCGCAAACACCTGCTTTGGAAGCTCTATACCTGCTGATAAGAGCATTGCAGGCCATATCACCGAATGGAACCAGTTTATCTCCTTGCCTATTAGATGAACGTCTGCAGGCCAGAACTTGTTGAAATTGCTTGTTCCTGGGCCTCCCAGCGCAGTTACATAATTCAGAAGCGCGTCCACCCACACATAAATCGTGTGTTTTGCGTCGATCGGGAACTTCACTGCCCAGCTTATGGTTGTCCTTGTTATGCTGACATCCTTTAATCCATCGTTCACCCTGTTCAGTATCTCCTTTGCCCTGTGCTTTGGCGCAAGGAACCCAGGGTTCTGTTTGTAGAGCTTGAGCAGCTTGTCCTGGTACTTGCTAAGTTTGAAGAAATAGGTTTCCTCCTTTACTTTCTCCACCTTCCTGCCGCATTCAGGGCATTTTCCCTCCTTTAGTTGAAGGTCAGTCCAGAATGACTCATCTGGAACGCAGTACCATCCCTCATAAAACCCTGGATAAATGTCTCCGGTCTTTGCTATCTTGTCTATTATCTGCTGCACTATCCTTTCATGCTCAGGGTCGCTTGTCCTTATGAAGTAGTCGTATGATATGTTAAGGGTCTTCCAGAGCTCAATGTACTTGCTTACTATGGAGTCGACAAACTCCTTTGTGCCCTTCCCGGCGTTCTTTGCCGCATGCTCTACCTTCTCGCCATGCTCATCTGTTCCTGTAAGGAAGAAGACTTCGTCTCCCCTGAGCCTGTGCCACCTTGCTATTGCATCGGCTGCTATCGTGGTATAGGCATGGCCTATGTGCGGCCTGTCGTTGACGTAGTATATGGGCGTTGTTATGTAGAACTTAGGCAGTGTTCTCACCTGCACTAATGATTTACTTTGATCAGATATTTAAAGTGCTTATTTAGCGTCAAACTTGTTACAGCTTTATGTATCTTACGTGGTGCTCGTACTTTGGGTTGTATGGTGGCACGGTTACCAGGATTTGTTTTAGTTTCCCTCTATAATAGAAGCGCTTATTTGGCTCTATTACGACAAGATCTCCTTTCTTGACCTGGTGCCTTTTCCCTTCTATGAACCAAGTTCCGCGTCCCTGAATTATGTAGTAGATAAATGTTGACTTTGTGTGGTAGAACTCTTCTGCGTGGCCTTTTTTCGTTTGTTGGAAGACCAGGTTTGCCACTTTCCCTTTGTATATGCGCATTGATACTCCAGCCTTCCTGGATTTTATTGCATCTTTCTCCTTGATTATCATAATATTGTCTTGGGCTCACATGTTTAAAAGGTTTTGAGCTGGTGCACTTCCGCATCTATGGATTTTGCTTTGGTATAATAAGCTTGGCATCTCAACATTTTTGCTTTGAGAGGATGGACAGCTGCTCTTTTACTTGCGTAAGGGTATGGGCTCGTTCATGCTTAAATAACAGAAGATACAATTAGTATCTTGTCCTGGTGGTGAATTGGCAGATGCTCTGATTGAGGCGATGAAGGCAAGGTTTGACGATTTTTTTGAGCAGTACTGCAGGGAGGCTGTTGAAGACCTGATTATTGCATTTCCGCAAAAAAGGAGCCTCAAGGCCAATTTCAGCGACCTGAGCAAGTTCGACCCTGAGCTTGCCACAGAACTGATAAACAGGCCAGATATAGTGCTTGAGGCAGCTAATGCATCGCTGAAGGGCAAGCTTGGTGACATAGATGTTGGGGACAATGAGGTACATGTAAGGTTCTTTGCCCAGAACGTCAACATACCGCTTGTGCAGGACGTTGGCGCAGCGTACATAAGCAAGCTTATCACTCTAGACAGTCTCATAGTCAAAAGGTCAGAGATAAACCCAAGGGCAAAGATAGACGCATATAAGTGCGGTTTCTGCGGGACCCCCTATAGGTTCATTTCAGGCAAGGAGGAGGTGTTTGAGCTATGCCCCCAGTGCAAGAGAAAGGCACTAAGGCAGGTTCCTGAGGATTCAGTGTTCATAAACCTGCAGAAGATAGCTGTCCAGGACCCTCTTGAGAAGCTCAAGGGCAACATACCAACATGGCAGCTCGAGGCTTGGATTGAGGATGACCTTGTAAACACGGTCATTCCCGGAGACATAATAGAGCTCACAGGGATACTGAGGATAAGGCCGAGGAGGAACCAGAGGGGCAAGCAGGACAAGGATCTCTACACCATGTTCCTTGAAACTGTGTCGATAACTCCAAAACAAAAGGAGTTTGCCGAGCTCCTGATCAATGAAGAAGAGGAAAGGCAGATAATGGCTCTTGCAAAGGACCCAAAGATATTCGAGAGGATCTCGAAATCCATTGCTACATCAATATACGGCCATGACGAAATAAAGCAGGCTGTTGCCCTGCAGCTCTTTGGCGGCACTGCAGGCAAGCGCCTTGTTGACGGCGGAGCGATAAGGGCTGACATGCACATACTGCTTATAGGAGACCCGGGAAGCGCAAAGACAAGGATACTGCAGGCAGTGTCAAGGCTGGTGCCAAAGGGAATCTACGTTTCAGGGAAGTCAGTAACAGGAGGGGGAATGACTGCTGTTGCTGAACGCGATGAATTCTCAGAAGGAGGCTGGACACTTAAGGCTGGGGCGCTTGTCCTGGGAAATGGTGGAACTGTTGCGATAGACGAATTCGATAAAATCAATGATGAGGACAGGGCTGCTATGCACGAGGCGCTTGAATCGCAGACAATAAGCGTTGCAAAGGCAGGAATCATTGCCACATTTAATGCGAAGACTGCCGTGCTTGCGGCGGCAAACCCGAAGTATGGAAGGTTTGACCCAAGCATATACCCAGCGCAGCAGTTTGATATTCCTCCTACGCTGCTTTCCAGGTTTGACCTAATATTCCCGATAAGGGACGAGCTTGATGAGGAACGTGACAAGAATATAGCAAGGTATATACTGCTCCAGCACGAGGCAGCCGGCGCAGAGATAGCTGATATTAAGGACTATGAGCAGGTGGAGAAGCCTCCTATAGACGGGGAGCTGCTAAGGAAGTACATAGCCTATTCTAGGAAGCACGTGAAGCCCAGGCTGAGCGAAGCCGCATCAAAGAAGATACAGGACTATTACGTTGACTTAAGAAAGAGCGGGATGAAGGCTGGCGCTGTTCCGATAACGCCAAGGCAGATAGAAGGACTTGTAAGAATGGCTGAGGCAAGCGCAAAGACCAGGCTTTCTGACACTGTTGAGGTACTTGACGCTGAGAGGGCAATTGCTTTGTCCGAATTCATGCTGAAGACCCTTGCGATAGACACAAGCAGGAGAAGAGACATTGACGTACTGCTTACGGGGAACCCAAGGGAAAAAGTCGAGAAGATAAACAGCATTATGGGCATAATAAAGAAACTAGAGGAACAGAGCGGGGGAGCTGTGCGGTACGGCTCAGTTATAGAAGAGGCGCTAAAGTCAGGAATGGACGAGCCAACCGCAAAGAAGTACATAGAGGAGCTTGAGAGGAACGGCGATGTATACAGCCCGAAGAGCGGTTTCATAAGGATAGTCAAAAGAGAAGTTGAGTAGCCTGATTGACTAGACGCGAACCTAACAGCAGTTAATAAATATTTGGATAAATGAGCTAGTAACATGGATGTTACACGCACAAAGCCTGGTGTTCAAGGTGGCGACGTTAAGCCCACTCTAGGCTGCGAAAGCAAAACTTCCTTGAGAAGAACTGGCGGGCGTTTTGCTGATGCTGTGCACACGGAAATGGCACCGCTTGTGGCAGACAGCTTGCACCCAGTGGCGTTGAGGGATGAAAGCGCTATGGGCAAATTAAGCACTGTAGTTGCACTATTAGCTGTTCCTGCTTTTTTCATATCAGGCGCTGTTCTGGGCTTCATTGCCCTGGATACGTTAACAGGCACAGGCGGATGGCAAGATACGCCGATAAGAAACGAATTAGTCTTGGTTGGCGTATTTGTGTCTTCTTGTATTTGTCTTTGCGCGTCTGCACTGCTGGGGCAGAGGCAAAACAAGTATAATATTGCAGGTCCGGAAACGTATACTTCAGGCTACAGCAACCATGCTGATGCTTATAAAAATTCTGCAGGCGTTGAGTCTATGCAGGCCTCTGATTATCCCGCGGCTTCAGGGGCAAGTTGGACAAGCAACGCTGGCATGTCGGACAGGCAGTTCGAGAGGGCGCGCGAGCAGCAGTTGCAGGAAAAATAACAGAGATTTTTATGCGAACAACACGGCATGGGGAAGCCAACGTTGAGCGCAGAGCGGCGGAGAGCACATGGGGCATTGAGAGGAGTTTGCTCAGGCGCACTGCTGACGGTTTTGCTGTGGTTTTGCATCTACAAAGAACCTCGAGCTTGGAAAAGACAAGGACTGTTGAGGAAAATACTGCGAGAACGACTAGGCGGCCACACTCGCATTTAAGGCTACATCATAACACACAGGCAGATGGCGGCGTTATCCTTGCCTTCTTCGGTGTCATACTTCTGTTAGCAGGGATTGTTGATTTTTACGTACCTGGTGGTCCGATATTATTTGTTATTGGGCTTGCTATGGTAGTTGGCGGTGTCTGGGGTGAAATTAGCGGTGGTGGTGGAGACGGTGGCGGAGAAGGCCACAGCCGTTGGGGTCCTAATGGCCCGCCTGGCAATGGTGCATATTAAAAGCTGGAACTTAATGCATTTTCCTCCAAACTGATGCATTAGCTATTTTAAAGCAGGGTGCTAATCGTTATCATGAATGGCATTATCACTGCCAAGGGAATTGTGAAAACTTTTGGCAAGACTATAGCTGTAAATAGAATTAATTTCCGCTCTTCAAAAGGCATAAACATAGTGCTTGGGCCCAACGGAGCTGGAAAAAGCACGTTTCTTAGGTGCATAGACGGCTTATACAAGGTTGACTCTGGATCTGTGCAGGTTTTTGATGAGGATCCTTACAGGAATGACCTGCTTAAGTCAAAACTTTCGCTGCTTACAGACAACTATGCGCTTTACGACTTCCTCAGCGTCAGGAATAATCTTCGCTTCTTTGGGAGGCTCTATGGCCTTAGTAGTGATGAATCTGTAAGAAGGGCAGAGGCTATACTGAAAAGGCTTGATGCGCTCCAGTACTTTGACAAGAAAGTCTACGAGCTCAGCAGGGGCACAAAGCAGAAGGTAGCATTCTGCAGGGCGATAATAAACAGCCCTGACATACTGCTGCTTGATGAGCCAACGGCGTTTCTTGATGCGCATTCTGCTGAGCAGGTGCGCAGGATACTGTTTGAGTACGAGAAGGAGGGCAAGACAATAGTTTTTGTTACGCAGAAACTTGACGAGGTTACTAGATTTAATGGCAAAATCTCAATAATAAGCCTTGGAAGAATAGTTAAGGAGACAACAACCGAAGGGCTATACAATACAGTGCTGAAGAATACGCTTGTCAACATAAGGCTTGCCAAGCCAGTTCCTGTTAATATCATTGACAAAATTGCCGGGTTCAGGGAAGCCAACGGCAAAGACGCTACACTAATTAAATTCAGGGTCAAGAACTACAAAGACATTAACATGGTGATAAAGGCGCTCCTTGCTCATGGCTGCAGCATTGTTGGCGTAGATTACATTGAGCATCTTATTGAGGACCTTGCTGGTGGTAGCTATGGATCTTGGGAAAGCGCTTAGCATAGGAATCAAGGACCTTAGAGAAGTCTTCAGCAGCTTCGAGATATATGGACCGATGCTCGGGGTCCCAATGTTCTTTGCCTTCCTGCTTCCATACCTGACCTTCTATGTAACGCAGCATTCTGGAGGCAGCGTGCTGGCAAGGCTGATATCAGTACCTGCTTCAGTCGCAGGAATACCGCAGGCTCAGGGGTTCATCTTCATGTCGTTCTTTGCAGTATCTGTTCTTGGCCCAATATTCCTGACAATGCCAATACTGACAGCTTCAGTAATTGCTGCTGACAGCTTCGCTGGGGAGAAGGAGAGAAAGACTTCAGAGGCGCTGCTCGCGACCCCAATAACAAGGTCTGAGCTGCTTCTCGGCAAGATAATAGCATCATTTCTGCCTACGGTTGTGCTCACCCTTGCGGTTTTTGCAATCTACGGATGCATCACCAACTATCTTGCTTATCAAATGTTCCAGCAGTACATACTGCCTACACCGCCATGGCTCATGATGCTTCTTGTTGCCCCCTTCCTTGCAATAGGAACAATAGGGGTTGTTGTGTTTGTCTCTTCCCATGTGAAAGGCATAAAGGAGGCACAGCAGATAAGCACGCTCCTTGTCCTGCCAATACTGGTGATGCCATTCATAGCCATACTTGGAATTGCGCAGCTCAGCGTTGAGTTCCTGCTCTGGCTTACGGCGTTCCTTGCTGTAGCTGACATAGTTGTCGTTTACCTTGGGGTGAAGAGCTTCAGGAAGGAGTACATGCTCTGACTAGCTTATTTCCGAGAGCTTCTTGTAGTCCTCGTCGCTAAGCCCCCATCCAACGCTGCCAAGTATCTCCTTGAGGTGCTCTATGCTGCTCGCCTTTGGGATTGGCAGTGACTTCTTCATCAAGTAGTTAAGCGCAATCTGCACAGGTTCCTTCTTGTACTTCTCGGCCATCTCTATCACCTCTTTCATCTTCACTACGTTGCCCTTTGCAAGCGGAGTATACGCTATTATCTTTATCTTGTTCCTGGCGCAGTATGGTATCAGATATTCCTCGGCATCTTTTTTCATCAAGCTGTATGATATCTGGTTTGCCGCTATCTCGTATTTCTTCGTCGCTTCAATTGCCTTCTTTACGTCATCCACGCCAAAGTTGCTGAGCCCAATGTTCCTTATAAGACCTCTATCTACCAACTCTTCCATTGCACCTATGGTTTCCTTTATGTTTATTAGAGGGTTGGGCCAGTGTATCAAATATAGGTCCATGTATTTTGCGCCCAGCCTCCTTACGCTCTCCTCTGCTGCCCTTATCAGCCTGTCCCTTTTCAGGTTTGTGGTCCAGACCTTTGATATTATGAACATCAGTTCCCTTTCCTGGCCCTTGAGCGCCTCTGCAACAAGCTCTTCTGCGTGCCCATTGCCATATATTTCTGCTGTATCAATCACGTTGACCTTGTGCTTTATGGCAAACTTGAGAGCTTTTATGTCATCATTGTCCTTTGCCGTCCTTGCGCCAAGCACGTCTCCTCCCATCCTCCAGGTGCCTATCCCTATTGGAAACACTCTCTTGCCGCCAAGCTCGGTTATCATACAGAGTACATTCTCAGCTTAGTAATTTAAAGCATTAGAATTGCTGTTAGGAGTAGAACCTGTGCCAGTCGTTGCGTATTGCGTCCTTTGCAATCCGTGTGCGCAGCAGCATGCTGTCCGGGGCTGCCTTTTGCTGCGCTTGCTGTTGCACAACCTGTCTGCTGAAAGTTATCGAACCGTCGCTTGCGAATGCATTAAGTCTTGCCAGCTCCTGAAGCCACGATTTCTCGCCAAAAAACACTGCGGGCACCCTGCCTTCCACATGGCTTTCCGGGGTGCGCAGAATCTCCGGTATTACAGAGCTCCTTGGCATTGTTAGCGTTGCTGGCATGGGCTCCCTTGGCTGCGGATGCCTCTTGTAGACTCCGTCGCCAGGATCAGACCTCATCAATCCATGTAGCTGCTGATTTGCCACAGTGTTAAAGGCCATTTTTCCACTCCTTGATTACTATACTAGTGATTTGCCTGATATTTATATGCACTGTATTGAGCAAATTCGTTGAGCATTTCTTGCGATTTTGAAAACTGCCCAGATGGCTCTTTAAGCGTATAAGGCAAATACTCTAAGAGGGGTCGTACGCTAACCTGGTAGACTTCCAGCCTCGGGCGCTGGATATCCGAGTTCAAATCTCGGCGACCCCATCATACAAAAAGGATTAAGTTTCTTTTTAACAGATTATTACTGATCTGATGGCTAGTTCTGACAAGTCTGCGATTGCCTACGATGAGGAGGAACGACAGCGGGAGGAAAAGCTTGGGAGGGGCTACAAGTGGATAGCCTTGTCTAATACCACACTCGGAGCGCTTCTCGCTTCGATAGACGGCTCTATATTGATAATATCCCTTCCGGCCATATTCAGCGGCCTGGGAGTAAACCCATTGGTTTCAGGAAATGTTGACCTTCTTCTCTGGCTGCTTCTTGGTTATACCGTTGTTTCGTCAGTCACAGTTGTAACTATAGGAAGGCTCTCCGACATGTTTGGCAGGGTCCGCCTTTACAACATGGGCTTCGCGATATTCTCGTTTGCATCAATACTAATATATGCGGCTTCATACCTGCTTAGCGGCGACGCAGCTGTGCTAACCATAACTGGATTCAGGCTGTTGCAGGGGCTTGGGGCTGGGTTCCTTTTTGCAAACAGCGCTGCAATACTTACTGATGCATTTCCTGCCAATGAAAGGGGCAAGGCGCTTGGGTTCAACCAGATAGCAGCGGTGGGAGGCAGCCTCGCAGGGATGCTGATTGGGGGCTGGCTTGCGTCCATAGACTGGCACCTTGTATTCCTGATAAGTGTGCCGATAGGAGTGATTGGAACCATATGGGCATACATTGCGCTTCATGAACTCGCGCAGCTGAAGAAAGGCCAAAAGATAGACTTTGTGGGCAACGCAACATTTGCAGTAGGCATAGCGCTGATACTGATATCATTGACCTATGGCATAGTTCCTTTTGGTGGCAGCACCACTGGCTGGTCAAACCCGTTTGTGATTGGCGGTGCATTACTTGGCTTTCTTGTGCTTGCGGTTTTTGTATTCATAGAACGGCGTACAGTGTCGCCGATGTTCAAGTTATCTTTGTTCAAGATAAAAGCGTTTGCCGCAGGGAACATAAGTATGTTCCTTGCTGGGATGGCCAGGGGCGGTCTCCAGTTCATGCTCATAATCTGGCTACAGGGAATCTGGCTTCCTTTGCATGGAATCAGCTTTGAGGATACGCCATTACAGGCTGCTATCTGCATGATACCGCTGATATTGGGGTTCCTTGTGTCAGGACCTCTCTCTGGGTTCCTTTCTGACAGGTACGGCGCGAGGCCCTTCGCCACAGCAGGAATGCTTGTCAATGTGTTTGGCTTCCTTGCCCTAGCCACGCTACCTGCCAATTTCATTTATTGGGAATTCGGTCTAATCATTTTCATTCTTGGCATAGGGCAGGGGATGTTTGCCGCACCTAACACCGCAGCGGTAATGAGTTCTGTGCCTCCAGAATACAGGGGAGTTTCTTCCGGGATGAGAGCAACGCTGATGAACGTCTCGTTCATGTTCAGCCTAGTTGTGTTCTTCAGCTTACTAATTGTGGGAGTATCTACAGTGCTCCCTGCTGCGCTGTACAACGGACTCATAGCACAGAACGTGTCTTCGTCAACAGCCAACATGATATCCTCGCTCCCGCCATCGTCTGCCCTGTTTGCCTCGCTTCTGGGATACAACCCGATGAAGGCAATACTCCCTCAAAATGTCATAAGTTCATTGCCGCCAAACAACGCAAACACAATTCTTGGGACCGAGTTCTTGCCTGGCCTGATATCAAAGCCATTTATTGACGGCATGAAGATAGTTCTTTATACAGGCGCGGTAATGGCTCTTGTTGCAGCTGTAGCCTCTGCGCTAAGAGGCAAATCTCAGCCTGGAAACGAGGCTGATTCAAAAGAAAGTTATAAATAGAACTAAACAGAATCCATTTGGGGGATTTCTTGGAGGCATATAATGTTAAGAGCCAGAAGGGGGGAAACACAACTAATTCTGCGTTGTCTATAATAGTGGGCATAATTTTCGCTGCAATAGTTTCTGTGCTTGTGTCTTATGGAAACCCTGGCCAGCTCGAAGTTGCGTTTTTAATCGTATTTATCGTGTACCTTGTGCTCAGCTTGAAGGTGCTTCCTGAATGGAGGAGGGCACCTATACTAACGCTTGGAAGGTACAAGGGGATATATGGTCCGGGAATATTCTTCATAATACCGCTGATACAGAGCATGCCATACAACTATGACCTAAGAACCTTCTCAACTACGTTCTCTGCTGAGAAGACCCTGACTTCTGATAACGTAAGCGTTGACGTTGACGCTATAATGTTTTCAAAGGTTGAGGACCCGGAAAAAACTGTGCTTCAGGTGTCGAACATGCTTGATTCTGTTACCCTTGCTGCGCAGACCTCGCTCAGGGACGTAATAGGAAAGGTCGAGCTCAGCAAGATGATACAGGGAAGGACTGAGATTGCTGATGAGGTAAAGCAGCTCATTGATGAAAGAGTGCTGCCTTGGGGCGTAAATGTAATCTCTGTTGAGATTCGCGACGTGAAGATACCGCCTGAGCTTCAGGATGCGATGGCGAGGGTTGCGGTTGCATCAAGGGAAAGAGACGCTAGGGTCGTGCTTGCAGAGTCGGAAAAGCTTGCTGCGCAGAAGATGATCGATGCTGCCAACATGTATGCAGATAACCACTATGCTATGCAGCTCAGGGCGCTGAATATGCTCTACGAGATAGGCATAAGCGGGAAGAACAGTCTGATATTCGTGCCGACAGAGTCGAGAGGACTTGGGATGCCCACCCCTGTAGGGGTATTCAGCCTGGATGACGTAAAGTCTGGCAAGCTCGGCGTCAGCATCGGGGGTAAACAGCAGAACCCTGGTCAGGACCAGAAGAAGAAAAAGGGTAGCGTGTGATTTGGGGGTTTTATGGCGCAGAACAGTGCAAGGCTAAAATATTTTACAGCCTCGCAACAGCTGAACAAGAAACTCATAGCTGACCTATTTGCAAGGGCAGATAGATTCAAGGATGGGCTGAAGTCAAAGCGCCGCCTGAACATACTGAATGGAAAGACGCTGATACTGCTGTTCTATGAGCCTAGCACAAGAACCAGACTGAGCTTTGAGGCAGCTATGGTAAACCTTGGAGGAAACGTACTTAGCACAGAGAACGCAAAGGATTTTTCCTCAGCAGTTAAGGGAGAAACGCTTGAAGATACGGTAAGGGTTGTCCAGGAATACGGCGATGCTATAGTTGTAAGGCACACCGAGGAGGGCGCAGCTGATCGTATGGCGGCTATAAGCCGCGTGCCAGTGATAAATGCCGGGGATGGCAGGGGGCAGCATCCGACACAGGCGCTTCTTGACCTGTACACCATAAAGGAAGAGCTTGGGCGCATGAATGATTTCAAGATCGCCTTTGTTGGCGACCTGACAAACGGGAGGACGGCGAGGTCTGTATCTTATCTGCTTGGGAAATTTGATGGGGTAGAGATGACTTTCGTATCGCCGCACAACCTCAGAATGAGGGACGACATAAAGGAATATCTGAACAAGCACAAGGTTTCATTTAGCGAGGAGCACGACCTTAGGAAGGTTCTCCCAAAAGTAGACATTGTGTACATGACAAGGCTGCAGAAGGAGAGAATGGCAGAGGCAGACTTCGCGCTTGCGAAGGCGAGCCAGTTCATAATAAACATGGAGAATTTCAAACTTTTGAAACAAGGCTCAAGGATAATGCATCCGCTGCCAAAGGTCGACGAAATACAGTTGCCCATAGAGATTGAACAGAAAGACCAAAGGGTGGCATACTTCAGGCAAGCAGCCAATGGGCTTCCTGTGAGGATGGCGCTGCTTGAGCACCTGCTTCAAGACCCTGGAGACTACCAATAACTAGTTCTTCACGGCGGTTATGATGCCCATTCTCATGTGCCTTTTCTCCTCAACGTTGTAGCTTGGCCTGGGCTCTGTGAACTTTACGCTGAACCCGCAATCCCTGAGGTGCTTAACCAGCGCTTCCTGCCCATAATGGTACTCAATTATCATGCTTGAGAAGCTGGCAAGGGTATTTGAGCTTGACTTTAGTATAACGTCGTACTCGCAGCCCTCGCAGTCGAGCTTTAGCACTGCGTTTTTAAGCCTGAACTTCTTCACCACGTGCTCAAGGCTTCTTATCCTTATGCTCTGCCCTCTAGATCCTTGTGAAAGCGAACTACCTGCGCCGCTCTTGTAGGTGTTGCTTACCTTAATTGTAGTGTTTTCGCCTGTGCAGCCCTCGTTGGCCAGGGTCACCAGCTTACCCAACTTATTTGCTAAGACATTCTTTACGGCTATCTTGTACCTGTATGGGAATGGCTCGTATGCATACACGTGCCTTGCTCCGTTTATCGCAAAATATATTGCTGTGTCTCCTATTCCGGCGCCTATGTCGACGAGGTCTTTTCCTGAAACGTCGATGCTTCTGTACTGGTCATCCAAGAAGTTCTCCTTAAGTATGTCTATTATGTCTTCAAGCTCGTTTTCTGTCCTGTACAGGAACCTAACCTTTCTGCCCCTGAAGTAGAATGAGACTTCGTTGTAGCTCAGCCTAAAATCGCGCAGCTGACGCACCCGGCTTATTTTCTGCCTTATTGACATCGAGTTCAGTACCGGGTTCTTCGCAAGGCCTCTTTTTACTAGTGCCTTGTACTTGGCCATGTGCGAGCGCAGGCTGGGCATCTAATTCCCGGTTATTTATCTGCAGTCAAGTATAAAATACGTGTTTACATTACTTGCGCAGTGTATGCCTGGTAAAGGCTAAATATTTGGATGCAATAAGGATTCTTGTGGTTTTGTGGCAGCAGGGGTGCGACTCGTGGCACATGGAATCGGGGTGGGGATTTCCCACACTTTCGTAACCGGGGGATATAGCAACGGGACTGCAAGCGACATCAGTACGGTGTACTCCGCATCTGCATCACCGCAAAGGAGGGAAGCCGCGTGGGCGCGCGTTGAACAAAAGTTTCTGAAGCCCAGGGCCGGGACGCTGGATTGTGCTGAGGGCGCGGACGCTATAAAAGAATTCGCCGTATATGGCAGCGGCGAAACCAGCAATAGGGCGACAAAGATGCTTAGGGCTGCGATCGCAGGCAGGGAGAGCGGCAGTGATACGCTGATTCATGCGCTTGCAGTTGCAACCACAGTGCTGCTGCATTCGCGGAAGGGAGCCGGGGATAACGACGTTGCCTTTATCGAAACGCTTGATGCTCTTGGAGACGCCATAGTAAGCGGCAAGGAGGAGGATGCACTGGCTTCCGCTGCGTTAAGGACGGGGGCCTCGATTGCACTAAGGACTGTGTTGGAGAAGTGCGCGGATGTGCCAGCTGGGGAAGCGCGGGCTTATGAGATCGTGAACATGCTTTCATCGATCGCAGCGGCAGGCAGGCATGGTGCGAGCGAGGTTGCTATTGAAACGCTCGACTTTACTATGACAAGGAGCCAGGCCATGAGAAATATGGTGGATGTTGGAAGGAATTCGGCGAAAGCAAAGCTGGATGATGGAAACGCAGGGACAATGCGCTACAAAAGCGGTACAAGCCACTAATCGACGATAATAGGTATCTTTTTATTCTTTTAGAATAGAATACTTTTACTGAATTCTAGGGGGTTATATGTTCGAAATAAAGATAGATGACGCTAAGTATTGGAAGAACTGTGTTGAGTCGATACAGAGCCTTGTCGACGAGGGCACTTTCAATATATCAAAAGAAGGCATATCGCTCAAGGCGATGGACCCTTCTGGAATCAGCATGGTCGCATTCTTCATACCAAACAAGGCGTTCTCCAAGTATGAGGTTGAGAAGCAGACTGCAGTCGGAATCAACATAGACAACCTCAGCAAGATACTCGCCAGCTCTAGGAGCGGGGAGCAGCTTGTGATGAAAGACTCTGGGAACAGGCTTTCGATGGAGTTCATAGGCCAATCTGGAAGGAGGAGGTTCAAATTGCCGATCATAGACGTGAGGAAGGAGGCTGACAAAGAGCCAAAGATAACTTTTGAGTCAATAGTAGAGGTAAGGAGCGATGCGCTGAAGGAGATACTAAAGGACGCGAACCTGCTCTCTACATATATAGGGTTCAAGACCGACAAGGACTCGTTTTTGGTGCTTGCAAAGGGAGACGCTGGGGAACTTGAGGAAGAGCATCTTAACAACACTGACGCAGTGAAGAAGCTGAGCATAACAAAGGCATCTTCCGCAACATTCAACCTTGAGTATCTTGAGAGGATAATAAGAGCTTGCCCGATGGACTCAACCGTTTCGCTTTCGCTGAAGAGCGAGGAGCCTGTAAGAGTCGACTACAGGATTGGAGAAGCGACTCTTGCGTATTATCTGGCTCCTTATATGGAAAGCTGATCTGATGAGGATTGCTATATTCATAGCCCCGAAGGACTTTAAGGATGAGACCGTAGCGCTAATCAAGACATTTTTTGACAGGTGGGGGGTTCAGTACTCTATTACCAGCTATTCAAACAAGGAGTGTGTTGGGTACCATGGCGCGGTGTACAGGCCGGATGTGAACACAGCAAAGTTGATAACTGCTGATTATGATGGTATTATTCTTGTTGACGGCCATGGCATGGAGGACTACAAGCTGTTTGAGTACAGGCCTTTGCTTGACCTGCTCCTCCAGTTCAATGAAAAGAAGAAGATAATAGGCGCGATAAGCAACTCGATCAGGGTGGTTGCACGTGCCAATATCATACGCGACAAGAAGATATCAATACCTAATGAGGAGGAACTGAAAAGAACTGTGCTGCTCTTCCATGGCATACCCACTGAGAACCCAATAGAGATATCAGGAAACATCATAACGGTGAAGGATCCTAGTGGGCTTGAGTCCACCCTGCAGGAGATGCTCAAGCACCTTGACGTTATGTAGATTCTATGCCTGATAAAAGGGACCTGATAAGGACAATAGCTGCTGAGCGTATAGATCTGCTTTTCGGCCTAGCGGAGAAAACTGTTGGGAGCAATGAGCCGCTCTCAAAGAGATATGTAAAGGAGCTTCTTAGAATTGGCGCTCATTATAAGGTGAGTGTGCGTAAAAATCTCAAAAGACTCATTTGCACAAGATGCAATCTTGTGCTGGTTCCGGGTTACAACTGCTTGGTCAGGGTCGTAAGCTCTCGTGGCTATGTTGCATATAAGTGCAGCTCATGCGGGAGGGAGGTACATGTGCCATATTGAATTAACTTCTGCATGACATGCTCAGGATATGTTGACTTCGCTTTGCGCCTTTCTACTCAACTGCCTTAGGCGCAAATATCTACTTGATGGCCATGCCAGGGTTTTGCCTGCGCCTGCAATAGCAGATTTGAGTATGTCGTCATCAATTCTCCTGCTTATAGGCAGCCTTTTATGAAAATTTTGTTGGTTTTGGCCTGTTTGCTCGGTTGTACTCTGGGCAGGATTTCTGGCTAATGCTGTTGAGGCTAGAATAGGCCTGGTCGCTCTTGGCATCTTCATCTACAATACCTATCAACCTATCTGCTTTAAAACATTTGTGTTAGGATGGATAATGGGCCTGGTGAGATTTGAACTCACGACCTACGGCTTATAAGACCGTCGCTCTAACCAGGCTGAGCTACAAGCCCTCTCTAATCTTTATTAGATAAGGTATTAAATTGTGCTAGCGTTGCTTCCGCTAACCAGGAATTGAGTAGTTGTTGTGCACCCATGATGGCTTGGAGTTTATAGGTGGCAGGCTGCCTGTGAAGTTGTTCAGCTCGTATATCCTTATCGGATACGTGCCGTTCACGTAGTTTATTCCAATGCCGTTGCTTGGGTAAACTTCTGTGAACCCAGTAAGGTTTCCAAGTATGAAGCCCTTGTAGTAGTTCGATGTATAGAACTGCGAAGGCGCATCTGTTATCGTCTGGTTTGGCCCGTTCGGAACATAGACCATCATGTACTCAACGAATGGGGTGCCCTGCACGTTGACTATGCCGAGGTAGTTCTGCGACTGTATGTAAGCGTTGAGCGCAACGCCGTTGCTTGTGTATGTCTTTAGCACGCCAAGGTTGTTTGGCACTATGTTTACGCATATTGACTGGTTTGTCAGGTTGTTGCCCACAACAAGGAATGCTATCACATACTGCTCTGTGCTGGTTGACATTGAGCAGTAGTAATTTATGCTCTGCTGCGTGATGTTTGACTGGACAAGCGCTGCGTATGGTATGAGCGCGTACTGTGGATCATGCTCTACCTCGCATTCTGATGTGCCGAGCGCATACGGCTCTGGAGGGCTCTGAGACTGCCCGGCGGCAATCGCATACTGGTACGACGTCTGGTTCGTGTATATGCATGCGAGGAAGTCAAGCGCTTGCCATTTTGATATCAGGTCTTGGTCGAATAACACGTACTTTGATTGGTTGCCGTTCATGAAGTTTGCGAGATCCTGTGGGGTGTATGTGTTTAGCACGTAGTGCGCAGCCGTTGCGTAGTCTTCTGTGGCATTTGCATTATCCCCCCTGAGGAATGCGTTGCTGTTGCCGAACCAGTTTATCCAATCGCCATAGTCCCACCACGATAGAACTCTGGGCGCATTTGGCCCGACATTCTGCTTTATCCAAGCCATTGCATTCAGCCAGTACTGCGGTATTGTGTTGCAGTATATGCTGTAGCCGAGCGTAGCGCCGCTCTGGCCCAGCGTGTTGCACAGTTGGGTCTGTGACGAGGACTGCAGCGCGACTATACCGGCACCAAATGCATCGAGGTAGGATGAGCTTTCCCCGTATAGCACTATTTGCGATGCGATCAGAACTACTATTATTGCGATTATGAACAAGACCCCGAGCCCATACGCATATGTCTGTAGGTTCTTGTCCTTGAACTTGCCGCTCATCGCAGCATAGAACAGGTAAATTATAGCGAGTATGGTCGATAAAAAGAATAGGCCAACTGCAAGTATCAGTGCCTGGATCTGCGCGCTCCTCGCTTTATCGCTCTCAAGTAGCTGGCCTCCTTGCTCTGCCGCAATCTCTTTCTTTGTGGCAAAACCTATCTTAAAGTTCTGCTCTGCCCAGTAGCAGAGCTCGCCAAGGATTATGCAGAAGAATATTATGTAGGCTATCCCGAAGTGCGGAAGATACTTCACCTCGGAGAACCCTGCGAACATTAGAGGCAGGGCTATTGCCATGTATAGTATCCCTGTTCTGCTGTTTCTGAAGAATATGCTCATTGCGATTAGCACTACAGCAAGCACTGTAACTATCCAGACCATTATTGGGATCCCCCCTATGCTCTGCGCCATTACGCCAAGCCCTTGCGCTCCAAAGTCATAGAAGAACCCTGTTGGTATGTACTCCTCTACAGTCATGAACAGTGGGCTTGAGGGCGTGGTGAACTTGGTGCTAAGTGTTAGATAGTGCTGTATTGGGCTGCCCAATGGGGTTAGTAGCACAAGCAGCAGGGCTATTATGACTATAATCCCAACCCAGAGAGACCTGGACTTTACATCTAGGTCCTTGAACACGATGTTGTTCTTTTTCAGGAATTTTATGCCATAATCCATGAACGCTATTAACAACAGTGCTATTATCGGGCCTGCTATCACTATAGGGACGCCTATGACTGTTGGCACCCTGCTCTGCAGCGTTGAACTGAATGGCAGGAACAGCGCGAACGATACCGTGATTATGGCTATGACTATGGCGTTCATCTTGTAGAAGTCCTCGTTGGACATTCCCTTTATCACGTCTATTATGCCCTGAAGCAGTATGTAGACCACGTATACCCCAACAGTTACTGTGTAATAGTGGGCTCCGAGGAAGTTTGATGCGAATGCTATCCCTGCAAGCACGGCAAGCCTGTAGTTCTTGGGGTTCTTCACCGCCAGCATGTATGCGGCTATGAAGAAGAACAGTGCGAATATGCCCCAGGGTTCCACCAGCTGCTCTCCTGCTATGAAAGTAGTGAACAAGACCGGCATTGTTGCGGTGAAGCCTGCGGCCAGTAGCGCAATGTACTCATTGTACTCATGGTAGAGTATCATGAAGATTACAAAGACTAGGAGTGCAGCTGTGATAGGTGGATAGACGCCTCCGACAAGGCTGAGAAGCGTTGTGCTTAGCGTCTGATAGTTGGAGCCAAACGCATTTGAGAGGTCATACCAGTAAGCCTCCACATAGGGGATTATGGGCTCGACCCTGTGGTCAGTCCCTGTAGCAACTGCGGGCCATGATGCGTGGTCGTAGAGTATCTCCTGTCCGTATGTGAGTATGTACTGGGTGTCTATCATGTCAAAGTATGGGTCGAACTCGAAGAATATCGGCGCTATAACTATGCTCTGAAGCCTTGTTATGAAGACGGTCAGCATCAGCAGAAAAAGAACGGCCCAGACCCACCAGTTTGCGTTCTTGCTGTGGTGCAGCGGCCTGTGTGATGCATCATGTTCATTGCCCTTTGTCAGGTATTCCTCTTTGAAGCCCTTGAATGCACCTTGCTGGTAGCAGATTATTGCTGCGATTATGGTTATTATCAGCGCGTTTGCTGCGAAGAGCCCTGCCGAGTACGTGAAGAAGTGTATGTAATTCATTAGGTAGGACTCGAGCCATGTGAGCGTGGCTGGGAACATAAATCCCAGTATGAAGCCAATAATGGTTATTTCAAAAAGGTTTAGCTCTGTCTTCCTTAGAAGTGCAAGCGCACACAGGAATCCTGGCACCATTATGGTTACCAAAGCTATGAGCGCTACCAATATGGTTTCCGCGAGCATTTCAGACCCTCTCCCTTAATCTATATTATCCTGTTTATTAAACCTGTGGTTTTCTTTAGGCGTTGAGTATTGATTTTGGTATCTCTATTGGCTTCAGCTCCCTGTCAGGGAAAACTGTTCCTGGGGGCACTATCCTCACCTTCACGCCTATTGCACCATATTTGGGGTATGACGTCGCCGCCGCTTCCCTAACAAGTTCTGTTACATTGCCTGCCTTTGGAATGTATCCGATGCTCTTCCTTATTGTCTTTGCCCTTGCGCCCTTCGCTGCAAGCTTGCCTGATGCTATTATCTCTGCGCCAAGTGCGCCGTTCTCTATTATTATCTTAAGCGCACCCTGTATCACCTTTCTCGCATTCAGTCCACGTTCGAACTTCTCCGCTATGTCCCTTGCAACAAGCATTGGCTCGAGCATCTTGTTTTCCACTTCCATTACATTTATCTGCGGATTTTCCACATTGAACCTGGTCCTTATTGTCTCTGTCAGCCTGTCTATTGTCTGGCCCGCCCTTCCTATTACCCTTCCTGGGTTAAGCACATATACTGTGATCCTGGTGAGCACCGGCGTCTTCTGTATCTCTACCCTTGAGAACCCGGCCCTTACCAGCTCCTTTGCAAGATACCTTGATATCTTCAGCTTTATCATCGAGTTGTCTATGAATTTTCTTTCTATTGTCATTGTTTCGCCTGCTCGGTTATCTTTGGTTTCTCGTCCCTCTCTGCCTCTGTCTTCTCCTTTGGCGTCAGGCCCTTTGGAGGCTCTTGTTTTGCAATGTCCTTCTTTGCCTCAACGGTTTTTGGCTCCTCCTTCTTCTGCAGCCTCACTGGCGCCTTCTTCTTTTCCTCCTTCCTAGCCTCTTTTGGTTTCTGCCTTGGCGCAATCTTCTCCAAAGCCCTTATCCTTGAAACTATGTTATTGCTGAGCCTTTTCTCATCAAGTGTTGACAACCCTATCTCCACTCTTGCAAACTCTATATCTGAATGCCTTGCCGGAACCTGACCGCTTGGCCCTCCTGTAACGTAGAGCGCGCCTTTTGGCGGGAATCTTCTTGCAATCAATGTTTTGTTGGCTGCAGCGTGGACAACATACATGAAGTCTGGCTCAAGATTCTTGTTTCTCGCATTTGCGGCTGCGTTGACAAGCACCTTTCTCACAACCTTCGCGCACTTTATCGGGGTTCTCCCCTTCTTTCCACCAAGCTCATGCCTTGCGCCCATGTTGATGTTGTGCTTCCTGAACAGTATTGGCTTATTGTCTATTATCACGCTGTCCAGCACAGCTATGGCTGCGTTGACGCTCTTGTACCTTATTGCATCACAGACTGCACCGAGGTTCTTGTAGCTGGCGTTTATGTCTTTCATGTTTGCGAAGACGACGCCTTCCCTGCTTTGATTGTACGAGTACTTCATTACTTCACCGCCAAGAACTTGCTTCCCTTTGTTGCCCTGATTCCAGGGGCTGAATGCTGCACCCTCTTCGTGGTGTAGGCGAACTCTCCAAGCCTGTGACCAAGCATTTGGGCAGTAATGTCAAGCGCAGTGAACTCCTTGCCGTTGTGCACTGATATCTTCATGCCGACCCATGATGGAAGTATAACGGCTTCCCTGACATGGGTCTTCACAGGCTTGCCCATGCCATTCTTCTTGTACCTCTCTATCTTCTGGATCAGCTTCCTGTATGGAAGGCCTGCCCTCTTTATGCTCCTTCTCTGCCTTGACTTCACCAGCTTCAGGTACTCCTCGGGCTTTATGTTCTGGGCATCCTGCGCGGTCCTTCCCCTATAAGCGATTCTTTCTGCCATTTATTTCACTTGCTTTAATCCATATCGTTTTATGTTTTCCTCCATCTTCTTCCTGAACTCCGCTTCGAGGTCTATGTTCATCATGTCAGCCAGTCTTCCCATGTAGAAAAGCACGTCGGCGAACTCGTCCTTTATTCCTTCTTCGAGTTCCTTTTCTGCGTGTGCGCTTGTGTAATACTTCTTCCTGAACATTTTCTTTATCTTATTGAGTAGCTCGCCGACCTCACCTGCAAGCGCAGTTGCAACATAGAGCTTTGCAATGTCGTCCTCTTCGTAGTCTACACCGTTAGGTATGTGGGACCATGACCTCAGCGATTCTTTCTTTATTTCGTTCAGCTTCATTTAACCACGCTTCTTCCTGCCTATCCTTCTTGCTGCTATGTGCCCAACCTTCCTTCCAGGAGGCGCGTTCCTTGAGGTCATGCTGCTCTTCCCCTTATGGTGCTGCTTCCCTCCGAACGGATGGTCAACCGGGTTGCTTTTTACTCCCCTGATTCTTGGCCACATCCTGTTTACCGCGTGCATCATGTAGTGGTGCTTCCCGGCCTTTACTATTGGCTGGTCAAGCCTTCCTCCCCCTGCAACTACACCGAGCTGCGCCCTGCATTCGCTTGCAAGCGTAACGCTGTTCTTTGACGGCATTATTATTGTCGTGGTGTTGCTGGTGTGGGCTGAAACGTATGCTGTGCTCCCTGCAGATCTTACGAACTTGCCGCCGTCTCCAGGCATTGATTCTATGTTATAAATTGGAATCCCCTCTGGTATGTCGCCAAGCCTCATCACGCTCCCTGGTGCGTAGTTCGGCCTCTGGCCTATGTGTACCCTGTCGCCTATCTTTATGCCCTCAGGGGCAAGAAGGTGCGTCCTTGTGAAGTCCTCAAACAGCACCTCTATTAGTGGCGCGCTGTGCCCTGTGTGGTTTATTATTGAGATCACCTCTCCGGTCATGTCTGCCCTCTGATCCGTGGTGTAGCTTACGCTTATGTCAAAAGTTCCGGGTGCCTTTGTATAGGCTACGCTGCCCTTCCCTCGCCTTTGCTGCCTAAGTTTCTTTCCCATTGTTACACCAGTTTCAGCTTTGACGCCACATCAGTGGCCTTGAATCCTTTTGCAAGCTTTATGAAAACCTTCTTTGTGTTTGTTGGCATGTTTATCGACCTTACGCTCTCAACCTTTACTCCGAATACTGCCTCAAACTCCTTCTTTATCTCGGTTTTTGTTGCCCTGAAGTCCGCAATATAGGTTATTAGGTTACTCCTGCTGATCTGGGCTATTGCCTTTTCTGTTGCCAACGGGTATTTCAAGACTGTCATCATTTCACTCCAAAGATAATTTCCCTATTTCTGCGCCCATGTTCCTTATTGCGCTTTCGCTCCATACCGTTATTCTTCCTGGGACTCCTCCTGGCGCAAGCAGCCCGGCCCTGAGCCCCTTCAATGTGCATGAATCAACGCCTGGTATGTTCCTTGCTGCTGCAACTATGCCCTTGTCGTCGCTGACCACTATGAGCAAAGACCTCCTGTATCGCCTTCTCTGTGAAAGCCTTCGCAGGCCCTTCCTGATCTGCGGAACCTTGCTCTTTTCCAGGTCACTTGAAAACTTTAGCGCGGCTAGTATCTTTATTAGCTCTTTTGTCTTCTTTACCGACTCTATATCATTTGTCACTACTATCGGCAGTTTCAACGCCTCTATGACGTGTTTTCTTGACACATAATCAGGGTTCGCTGTGGCTGCTATTGAGCTCATTATAGCCTTCTGGTACTCCTTCTTGTTTATCCGCTCTATAAGCGTTTTTTCTATCTTGTGCGGGTGCGCCCTGTGTCCCTTCACCGAAGAAGGTATCCTCCTTACATGGCCCTGTACTCCACCTCCAAGCTTCTGCCTTGGCCTGATCGCTATCCCCATGTGCCTGCCTGACCTATAAGAGCTCATTGTTCCATAGTACCTTGCGGTTGTGTTGAACCCAGCAAGTATGTAATGCCCTTGTGGCTGTAGCCTTAGCGTGTTCTCTGCAAGAACGGCCCTCATTATAAGATCGTTTCTTACTGATTCGTTAAACGCATCAGGCAGCTCGATGCTGCCGCTGGAGCCTCCTCGCAGATCCAGAACGTTTGCACTTGCCATAAAATCACTTTGCTATGTAGACTATCTTTGGCTCCTTTATCCCTGTAAGGTTTCTCTGCCTTATTGACTTCCTTATGCGGACAAGGCGCTTTGCAGGGCCTACAACAGACCCTGCCACTAGTATGTAATCGTTTCTTACAACTCCATAATTGGAAAACCCTGATGTCTTGTTTATCTGGTCTGTTTCAGTTTTCTGACCTAGTTTCAGTATCCTCTTGTTGTGCTCGGTTCTGTAGTTGAAGCCAAGCTGGCCTGCCCTAGGCACTGTGTAGAACACCTTGCCAGAGCCAAATGCTCCAAGAGGGCCGCCGTGCCTTATCTTGTTCGTGCTCTTGTGCACGTTCCTCTTGACGTGGAAACGCTTTATTGGGCCTGCCCATCCCTTTCCTGTAGAAATTGAGGCTATGTCTACAAATTCGCCTGGCTTGAAGATCTCTGTTGCCCTGATCTCCCTGCCAAGGAGCTTTGTTATCAATTCAAATTTTTCCTCTATTGTCTTTCCTCCAACCGGTGACTCAAATCTCACGGCATGGTGCTGTTCGGAGGCAAGGCCTTTTGGAAATGCTACTATTAGCGCAGTGACCTCCCTGAAGTCCTTGAGCCTTGCCTTCATGTGCTCAAGCTTTGACTCGTCGTGCTTGAGCTTCTTTGTGTTTAGCCTTTGCGCCATGGCCTTGTTGTACAGCTCTGTGCTTGTTTGTTCGTAGTTGTTGAGCGGGTTTGTCGAGTAGAACCTTGCCCCGTATACCTCCATTCTGGGAACCTCAAGCACAGTGCACGCTTTTGCAACCTCGGCGTTCTTTGAAGGGGATTCCGAGTCATCGATCATTGTAAGGTGGGTCATCCCAACCTTGTAGGCTACCAGATTGCAGAGAGTCTGCTCCTTTGTGTCGGGGAAGCTCCTCATCCTTGGTAGCCTAGCCCTTGCGCGCCTGCGCGGCCAGTATTGCATAGATCCATGTGTTGGCATAAGTAGCACTAGTTAGCCATTCTACTGTGACTGTAAAAAGCAGGGAGTCGGGGTCCGCTGCAAACGCAAACTGCGGTAAAAACAATACTTTTATTATTAAGATTGCTCGGGTTTATAAAGTTATACTTTTTGGCCATTTCTGGCACTTTTCCCTGCTTTTAGCGAGTCGTTCACCACCTGTACATCCCTGGTTACGGAGTTGATTGATGCCCTTAACGAGGCCATGTCCCTGGCAGTCACTGTTATCGTGAGCCTGTCCGTTTTTTCTTTTATTGATATGCTGCTCCTCTTGTACTCCCTTGATGCCCCGAGTATTCTTTTGTAGCTTACTTTCTCTGTTTTCGGGATCACAATTGTTGACCTAAATTCCTTCATTTCATCACTATGGTCCTTCCATAAGCCCATTCGCTTGGGTTTCCTGGATTGAGCTTTATTTCTATTGCCCTGCTTGAGCTCTGGACTATAAGAACTGTTGCAAATCCCCTTGCCAATGCGTCTCTCACTACCTGGTCTATGCTCTTCCTTCCCCTGAGCACTATTACTGAATTGCCATTGGCCCTTGTCTTCTCAAGTATTTTCTTTGCTATCCTTGGGTTCTTCACATTTCTTGAGAAGGTTATGTAAGGCATAAGTGTAATTAGGAATAGGTTAATTAACTCCTGTCGTTTGCCCTCTTGCTAGGCCTGAACTTCACTGTCCCATAGCCCTTGTTGGCTATGCCCCTGTGCAATCTTCCTGCATATGTCAGGCCGCGCTCTGCCCTCCTGTTCTGCATAACCACGCTCCTGTACTGATTGTCTGCTAGTATTGATGGGTTGCTCTTGTCAAGTAGTATTACTTCGTAGAACTTGTTTGATCCTGCTTCGCCTACAAAATATGAGTTCATAACCTCGCAGTTGGTGAACTTCCTTGCCGCCCTTTCCTCTGCTATTGCCTGCACAGACTTCCTTCTTGAAAAGAACCTTCCTGACTTTGAGGGTTTTCTCCCGCCGCTTACTGTTGGCCTCTTCTTTGTGCCGCCAAGCACCCTTACCCTTGCCATGACAACTCCGGGCTTTGCCTTATAGCCCAGCTCCCTCGCCCTTGCTATGTTTGTTGGCTTGCCCACTTTCGTTATTGAAGGCTCTGAGTTCCATTTCACTATCCTTGCCTTGTATATTGGGGCGCGTTCCTTGTACTCCTGAATGAAGGTTTGCTTCATTGACTTGTAGAATGCTATGGAATCACTTTGCTTTTAGAAAGAGCAAAAGCTTGCGTATGCTATTAGATGGAAAAAGTATATAAGTGTAGTGCTACTTGGGAATTAGCGCCTCGTACGCCTCTGTAAGCTCTATGAACTTTGCTATGTCTGGCGAATCAGCAACGTCGGGGTGGCAGCTCTTGGCTGCCTTCCAGTATGCTGCCCTTATCTCATCTATGGATGAGCCAGGCTTAAGCTTCAGCACCTCCAACGGCGGCTTTCTTGGCATTTTGGGTCGGCCAGCTGAGTGCTCGTCTGCTACGCCGCCTGCATCAGGGCCATACACGACCTTGAACAGTATCCTTAGCTCGGCCAGCTCATCTGCCCTTATTTTGCCAAGGTGCAGTGGCGACTGCAAAACATACTCAAATACAGTCCTGATGTGGAATGCGGCCCCTTTTCGTCTGTGAAGCCCGATCTGCTCTTTGGCCCAAGCCAAATGGTCGGTTATTGTCTTCCTGGCAGATTCATCTGATATTGTGGTTGGATGCAACGCCTCTCCGAGCGCTTTGTTTGTTTCAAGGGTGTTGTTCGTGGTGTGCCTGACAAACATTTCGAGCGGGCCGTCTTCGCCTCTCCTTCGCTGCGCTATCGCCCTTGTCTGCGTGCTCCTGCCTGCGCTTTTAGGTTCTGTTTGCTGCACAGTAACTTCTCTGGGAAACTCCCTTAGCGCCCTGGTCATGATAATTTACTTTATGAGAAATATTTATATGGTCATGTATGTTTTCAGGGTTGCATCCAGTCTATTTCATAGTATTCGTATTCGCTCCTTGGAAGCTCTATCCTTTTTACCTTGTAGTAGGTTACTGCAGTTTCCCTGTCTGCTATCGCAATTATCAATTCGAGCTTCCTTTCCTTTGCGTCATTTATTATTGCTGAGAGCTCCGCTCCTCCGATGTATTCATCTTCGCTGAGCGATAGCATCCCGTACCTTGGTGCGTCTGTTCCAGGCGTCTCTATGTTGCCTCCCTTCCTGTGGTAGAGCACAAAGTCTATTGAGAGGTGCTTCTTCCTGCTTTTCCCAGGTATCGCAAGTATGAAGGTCTTCCTTACTGAATGTGCGACCCTTATCGCCCTTGCCCATTCTGATATGAGCATTTTGACATCCCTTGGGAACACGTGTATCACGTGCTTTGAATGCGCCCACGGCTCGCCGTTCTGCATCGGCTTTGCGCCTGGAAAATAAATCCTGAAATGTGTCCCGAACTTGAATCCGGTCTTTACAACGTATCCCTTGCTTCTCCAGTCGCTGTACACCTCATATAGCTTCAGGAAGTCTCCCCTCCTTTTTAGCGCGGTGTCGACTATCGCCTTTCTTGTTGCGTTGCTTACGCTTAGCACATTATGGTCGATGAGGAATAATGTTTCATAAATGTCCATCTTGTTGAGCACTCCTCTGTCGCTTGCCTTGTATGTTCCGTACTGGCCAAACCACTGCTCCTCGTATATTTCCCTGCCCTTCTTTGGATCGTCGATTATTGTCATCATGTCTTCTGGGAAGAATCTTCCTTCAAGTCCATAATCCCTTATTCTCTGGTTTGAGGCCGGATACCTCTTTATCGGCGTTTTGCTTGTTGCCCTTTGGGCGTGCTCCGGCTTCTTTATCACAAGTCCACGGTCCCTCCAGTCCTTGTATGTGAGGTATCTTGCCATTGCCTTTCCCTTGACGCCAAGCCTTTCTGCTACGTCATTGTAGTGAAGCCTCTTCCCATCCATAATACAGGATGCGTTCCTGACATCGAGAAGATAGAGCGCCTCCTCAGGTTCAAGGCGCATTGTACCGTTTGACCTCTTCCCAAAACTGCCCTTCTTAAGAATGTCTATTGTTGACTGGTCGGTTGCTACTACTTCCTTGTTTACAAGCTCTAGCTCTAGCAAAAAATCACTCAGTACATGCTGCTTATTGCCTCTTTCTCTATGTCAGAAAGCTTTGCTGGGATTATGATTGATGTGGGCCCAGGGTCAAGCACCATACCTGATGCCTCTGCTATTGTCGTGAACATCTTCCTTTCATTATGGTGCGACATGCTGTGCATTACTATTACGCTGGTTGCATCATCTATTATCTTCCCATTGTAGCTTGATTCTGCCTCCCTCAGTATCCTTATTGCCTTGCTCAGCTCTAGAGATGAGTTGTTGCTTATCTCATAATCAAGGAACACTGTGCTGTGCAGATTGCTGGCCAGGTTCCTCTGTATTGTCTCATAGAATGATACCGGTTTGTAGTTGTCAGTCCATTTTGCAATTGTGCACATCTGCCCGAACCTGTAGAAGTCAAGGCCTGATTCCCCGATTAGAACTGTTATTATTGATGCTGCGTGGTGCACCCTTACTTCTATTCCGGCCTTCTTCGCAGCAATGAATATTATCTTGTGGGTGGTTGCAATAAGCGGATCCCCTCCTATTAGTATTGCAACATCTTTGTTCTCGGCCTCGCCAAGCAGGACAGGCAGACTCTCTTCCAGCATGGACCTGTCAAGCCTCTTCACGCTTCTTCCAGTTAGGTACTCTATCTGGTCTATCCTGTCTTGAGGAACATATGTTGTGTAGTTGTCTGCATATAGGGCGCATCTCTTACATATTTCAAGGGAACCGGCCGGGAGGTCTGCCTTTGTAAGTCCTATGCCTACCAGATGGAGCATTCTAGCACCATTAGTCCTTTATCCCGTCTGGGGTTATCTTGATAACGCATTCTCCTTCCTGCTTTAGCGGAGAGTCAACAAGCCTTACTATCCTCTTCTCCTCTTTGCTCTTCCTGAGATAAAGCATTGTTGTTGCCGCGTGGGCAAGTATGTTGCCTCCTATAGGAGTAGTTGGATCACCGAACATCATGCCAGGGTTGTCCATCACCTGGTTTGTCACATATACAGCTAGATTGTACCTGTTTGCCAGCACTGCAAGTCTGTGTATGTGTGAGTTCAGCTTTTGCTGCCTTTCGTTGAGTGCTCCTCTTCCAAGGAACTCTACCCTGAAAAGCGATGTAAGAGAATCTACTATTATCAATCTTATGTTCTTCTCCTTTATGAGATTGTCAGCCCTTTCAGCAGCAAGCATCTGCTGCTCAGAAGAAAGAGCCCTTACAACTGATATGTTTTCTAGAGCCTGATCGGTGTCAAGCCCAGCTTTCTTTGCCATTGTAACTATCCGCTCTGGTCTGAACGTGCCCTCTGTGTCTATGAAAAGCACGTTTCCTGCTAGGCCGCCGTCCTTCCTTGGCAGCTGTGCATTCACTGCCAACTGGAATCCGAGCTGCGTCTTTCCTGATGCAAATCTTCCATAGACCTCTGTTATCGCATCTGTTTCTATGCCTCCTCCTATAAGCTCATCAAGATCCTTTGAACCTGTTGATATCCTTCCTATATCATCCCTTTTTTCCTTTAGCTGCTTTGCAGACTCAACGTTAAGGGTTGTTGCCTCCCTTGCTGCGGCTACTGCCTTCTTTGCCGTCTCTTCATTTATTCCTGTGATTTCAGATAGGTTTGATGGAAACTGGGTTGCCACCTTGTCAAGGGAGTCTATTCCAGCACCACGCAGCTTCTCTGCTGTTGTGGGGCCTATGCCTGGCAAGTCCTCAAGCTCCTTCACTGCTTTTTCTTTGGCCATTTTACCCCGCTTAATTAGCAATTACTTTATGAACTAGTAGTTATTTAAAGCTTAGAAGTTCTTTATCATAAACTCTAATGTGTAGACGTAAAAAGGACAAGTGCCAGCGTGTTAGACACGCTGGCAAGGCGACCAGTTCTTCACGACCTTCCTACAGTTTAGAGAACCCGTGATATGGTATGTGTATATGAATTTAAAAGACTTTGCGATAAAATTGGTAAGTGGGAAGTTTTCAGTATTATGGAAGATCAAATGGACTACCTGACTCTTGATGTTGAGGGCGTGATACTTGCTTTTGTAATGGCATTTGTAATGCTTTTTGTCGCAACTTTCAGCGAGCCAAACATTGTACAGGGATGGGTGCTTGGCATCTATTACATAATAGTGATGCTCTTCTTCCTTGCCCTTTCTGCTATAGTTACGAGGGCTGGAAGGCCCTATAAGATGAGCATCCATCAGTACCAGAAAACTAGGAGCGTGAAGAATGTGCTTGCAAATGGGCTTGGACCGTTGCTTTTTGTGATTGTAGTGCTGTTTGGCGGAACAGTGCTGATCACTGGCTTTATTGGAAGCGTTGCCGCAGTTGCTGCTGATAAGTTCAGCAGCGAAATAGGAGTACTCGATGGAACCCCATCATCAATAGTCTCGTTCAAGAAGGTCAAGAAAGGAGTAAGCGGAGGCATTACCATGGTTGGGCTTGGAGCAGGACTCCTTGCAGCAATACTGATTGCTGTTTTTGCTGGGCTTGCCTTCGCTTCGCTGCTGCCTCCTGCGTATAATGCATATTCCTGTCCAAGCAATGGCTGCAACTTTGCGTGGTGGCAGTACAATCTCAGCGCGTTTGCGATAATAACTGGGGCAATAGTAGGCGGGTTCATAGGGACGATTGTTGACTCGTATCTTGGGTATTTTGAAGAGAAGGGATTTGGAAACAAGTATACTTCTAATTTCGTGTGCAGCGTTGTAGGCGGGCTTGTTGGGATTGCCATATATGCGCTGATAATGGGAACAGTCCTCTGATTAGAAAGCGCTAAATACCTTAGTTGCTGCAATTTAAGCAAGGATAGTGCCTGCGGCCTGGCGCTCTATAAATCTGGCTTTGACGTTGAATTTTGTGTCTATAGCCTTGGCTCTTGTTTTGTATACGCCGGGGTAGGGATTTGAACCCTAAAGCCCAGATGGGCACCGGTTTTCTTTTGCATCACAATTCAGCTCTTGAAATTCTGAGAATTCAAGACCGGCGCATTACCGGATTCTGCCACCCCGGCACTGTAGTCTAATGTGGTTTAAGGTTTATAATGGTGCTTTTATGAGTTTAGCGAAAGCTCTCGATGCTCTTTTACAGAATAAAAATTTCAATATTTATGATGGTAAGTTTACGGTAAAGCTAGGTGTTTCGAGGCTTGCCCTGATGAGGAAGCCGAGCTACAGCATAAGGTATAATGGAAAGTATGCAGAGGTTGTGAAACTCAACAATTTCAGGTGGTGCAAGAGGGTTATGGACGTCTTTATTGTGCCTGAGGATGAGCCAAACCCACATGTCCTGATAGTTGGGATGAGTGGATTCGGAAAAAGCTCTCTTCTCAAATCAATAATAGTAGGCGTGCAAAGGGCTGGAAAGGGCATAATAGTATTTGACGCGCATGACGAGCACGAAAATATCGTAAGAGCGGTGAACGGCACGGTGTTCAGCGCTGCTGATTCTGGAATCAACCTGCTTGACCTTTCAGGGGAGACTGTTGGTGAAAGGATATCTGGTCTTACAAACCTGTTCAGGTCTGTCTTCTCGCTGGGCTATGTGCAGACAACCAAGCTCGGGGAATGCTTGTGGTACACTTATAGGAAGTGCGGCGCTGCTAGCAGGAACGACAGGCACATATCAAAGACCCCTACTCTAAAGGAACTGCTTGCAGAGATAAGCATCTTTGTCAAGAACGCAAGGAACAGCGGTGAGATGCACACGCTTATGCATCTGAGGAACAGGCTTGCGCTGCTTAGCTCGTCGGCTTTCCTCAACAGCACGCTCAGCATAGATGGAGTAATCAGGGGCGTGAGCTCGTTCTCGCTGTCAAGGCTAAGGTCCAGGGAGGCGCAGATGGTCTACATAGGGGAACTGCTCAGAAGGCTTTATGCAACGATGAAGGACAATGCAAAGGAATCGGGGTTAAACCTCTATATAATACTAGATGAGGCGCAGTTCCTGATAAACAGTTCTGAGGGCAGGGAAAGCGTGGTCAACGACCTTATCGGTGAAGGCAGGAAGTATGGCGTTGGCGTCATAATAGCCACGCACAACGCAAGCAGCCTTAGCAAGAGAATTGTCTCTAACGCTTCTACGTTCATAGCCTTCTTTTCCAGAGAGCCCACGGAAACCAATTATGTTGCAAACCTGCTTGCAGGTGGCAGCGCAGACGCCGCATCTATGATAAAAGAGAGGATAAAGGTGCTGAAGCAAAACGAGGCGATAGTTGTAAACGCTTGCGTAAGGGAGCCTACCGTTGTTGAGACGCCAAGGTTTGACGCTGTGGAGCTGCCAGTAAATGACAACTATTCCAAGAGGGCGAGCGCTCTTGAGTTTGCGCACAAGCCTGTCCTGGAATCTGAGCTTGTTGGGTATGGAGAGGAGCTTGTGAAGAGGCTTGTTTCGACAGGGGAGCTTGACGGCATACAGATAGAATGGAACGGAAAGAAGGAGCGCTGGTACATGAAGCACAGCACATCGCTCAGTGTTGAGCACGAGGTTCTTGTTAGGAAGATTGCCCTGCGGCTTTCCGATCTTGGGATAAGCAATGTGATAAGGGATGGTCCATATTCTCCTGACCTTGTTGTGCACTACAATGGATGGAAGATTGCTGTTGAATACGAGACTGGGAAGAAGCATATGCATGCATCGATGCAGATGTTCGCAGACAGGGGCAGGGTTTACGATAGTGTACTTGTTGTTGTGAATGACAAGTATTTTAAAAGGTACAAGAAGTTCTTTGAAACTGACTTGGTTCATGTGATGAAGTTTGGTTCACTGAATGGCATAAAGACCTTTCTTGACGAGATAGTTGCGCATGGGAAGATAACCGGCTAAGCAGCCTTTTAAAGCTGTGATTCTATTCTTGTAGCATGGGTCAGAACTTTCTTGCTGCGGTGGCAAGGCTGACAAGGATAGAGCATTCCATAATGCTTGTTATAGCAGTAATCGCCGCAGAGCTGATCGCCGGCGGGCTCCCTGCCACATGGATCCTTGTTCTGAGCCTTGCTACACCTATTTTGTCAAACATGGGCGCTTTTGCAATAAACGACTACTTTGACGTAGAAACTGACAAGGTCAACAAGCGGCTTGACCGGCCGATAGTCTCGGGTGCGATAAATAAGAAGGACGCTTACAGGATTGCAGTCCTCTGTTTGGTGCTCGGAGCGCTCGCAAGCCTTCCCATAAACACCTATGCCTTTGTCATCGCTGTGTTGTTCGGCGCTTTGAACTACCTCTACAGCTACAAGCTCAAGGACACTCTCCTTGTTGGCAACATAGTTGTCGCGCTATCCATGGCGGTCCCGTTCCTGTATGGCAATTTCGTTATCTCTGGCACGCTCAATACAAACATATTCCTAATAATGCTTATGGTGTTCCTGGCAGGGATGGGCCGTGAGATACATGGGATGATCAGGGACAGGGCTGGCGACCTCAAGGCCAGGCACAGCTCGAATCTTGTGCAGGTGATAGGGGTGAAGGACTCTGCCCTGTGGGCGTGCAGCTTCTATGTAGAAAGCATAGCTATTGGGCTATTCCTCTTTATTTTCCAGCTGCCATTCAGGTACAACCTGGTCTACATAATACCAATAACTGTAGTTAACCTTGCCTTCATGTATGTTGCTGCAGGGTACCTGACCGTCGACACGCGGAAATTCTTTGACCTTTCGAGAAACCTGAGCCTTGCGGCAATGGCGCTTGGCTTGGTTGCTTTCCTGGTCTCTGCCATATTCTATGTTCCAATCTAAGCCTTGAATACGTTTTTATTCTTTGGTTTTGTTTCATAATTAGATGGCTATGCGCGGAAGGAAGGCACAGACTGCGGCAGAGTACCTGCTTGCATATGGATGGACCCTGATACTTGTTGGTATAATCATTTTTGCGCTCTTCGAGCTTGGCTTCTTTGCTGGCAGCAACTTTGCGACAAGGGCGCAGCCAGACACCTGCACCGTAGTAAAGACTATCAACAGCTCACCTGCGCTGCGCGGCGACTGCTCAGGCCAGCTGCCTCAGTCCGTTGCATCGTTCAATCCATTGCTTGGCAGCTCCTACATATCAGGTGCTTCTGGGGGCGCATTTCCCTCTGGGCATGGAGCTTTCAGCGAATTTGCATGGGTAAACACTCTGAACAACAACCAGGAAACGATATTCGCTTTCGGAGGAACGGCACAGGGAGCAGGAATTGTGTTCAGCATAGCTGGCGGAGTAAATAGCGGTACGCTGCTTGTAAGCGACTTCTACAAGAGCATAAGCGGAGTTGTTGGAGGAGTAAATGACGGTAACTGGCATTTTGTTGGAGTTGTCCATCCTGCAAACTCAAGCGAATTTGACATGTTTGTTGACGGGCAGTGGAGCAACAGCTCAATCCCAGGGTCGGTTGACCTGTACAACAGCGGCAGCTTCTGGATTGGCAGCGAGCCTGTCTCATTGACAAAACAGTACCAGTACTCTGGCCAGATTGCAAACATACAGTTGTACAACACGTCTCTGAATGGGCAGCAGGTCGAGAACCTTTGGCTTGGCGGCATAGGGGCAGCACCATCAACTACAGAAGGCCTTGCAGGCTGGTGGCCGCTCAACGGGAACGGAGATGATTATAGCGGGAACGGCCAGGTTGGGATTCCCTACAACGTGACATTTGTAACAACCTGGACAGGGACTTACACTGCTCCCTCACTGCC
This sequence comes from Microcaldota archaeon, assembly GCA_030037495.1. GTDB lineage: Archaea > Micrarchaeota > Micrarchaeia > Micrarchaeales > Micrarchaeaceae > JAJZYD01. The sequence continues at coordinate 34,036 of JASHRG010000007.1, forward strand.
GCAGTAGATTATTGCTCCTGCCTGAATGCTTTTGTGTCAGTCTTTGCTTCGAAGTCCTCGGCGGTGAACTTGAACTCTGAGTAGTCCTTTATCGCTCCCCTTGCCCTGAGGACCTCTCTTGCGAGAAGATAGTAGATGAACGCGAGCGACTTCCTGCCTCGGTTGTTAGCTGGTATTATGAGGTCGACAAACTTCGTTGAGTTGTCTGTGTCGCTCAGCGCTATTATCGGTATGTTCTTCATGCTGGCTTCCTTTATCGCCTGCTTCTCGTTTCTTGAGTCACTTATCATTATAAGCCCTGCCTCCATGTAGTCGTCCCTGTGCGGGTTTGTGAATATTCCTGGGGTTACCCTCCCTTTTATGAACTTAGCGCCTATTATGCCTGCAAATTTCTCTGCTGCAACAATCGCATAGATCCTCGATGCTGTGACTACCACGTCCTTTGGATTATACGCTGCTATCATTCCAGCTGCAACGCGGATCTTCGCGTCTATGTTCTTGAGCTCAAGCAGGTATAGGCCATCCTCTCTTGTCTTGTATATGAAGCGCTTCATGCCAGCGCTCTTCACCTTTGTTGCTATGTTTATGCCAACTTGGAGATAGTCGTCCCTGTTTACCAGGAGCGACTCCCCTGGCTCATCATGGCGCTCTTCCTGAACAGTTTCCATGTTTTCCTCCATAAGTACACCGATGGGGCCGCCGAGATTTTCAGAAATTCTTTTGAACTCGGGTCGCTACCACCCCAAGGTAGAAGCCTACCAAGCTAGCAGACGGCCCCTGAATAATCTCTTTTCCTTTTATTATTAAATCATTTCTTGTTTAATGCAATAAATTCATCAATCAGTTCAACGTTGCTTATGAACATCCTTCTGCAGCAGTACCGCTTCACGCCGAGGCTGTCCAGTACCTTTGCTGCATCCTCCTTGTTCCGGTTGACCCTTTTGTCGTATTCTTCCCATTTGTCTGCTACAACAGCACCGCAACTGAAGCACCTGACAGGCATCATCATTTTATCACCATCATCTGTATGAAGTCTGGAACCTTGCCCTTGCCTTTGGCCCTTTGAATTTCTTTGGCTCGACCCTTCTTGGATCGTCAACCATGAGCGACCTGTCATAGTCAAGGTACTCCCCCTTTAGCGCATCGCTTTTTGACATTGCAACCAGGGCTCTTGCTATCACCCCCCTTGTTGCCTGGATCTGGGAACTGACCCCGCCTCCGCGCACATTCACCTGTATGTCTGTCTTCTTGAGCTGTTCCTTTGCTATTTCTGATATGGCCACAGCTTCCATTATGAGGTTTCTTGCTGCGGCAAACTCAAGAGAGTTGATATTCCTTCCGTTTATCCTTATAATCCCTTTGCCTGGCTTCACGTATGCCCTTGCGACTGTTGTCTTTCTCTTGCTTTTTACCACTATGGTCTTGTCAGCCTTCTTTGATGCCCTTCTTTTTGGTGAGGCACGCTTTGGCTTCTCTGCCTGAGGAGGGATTTCCTTGGTTTCCTGAATAACTACCTGTTCTGCCATTTAATCACTTGTTGTAGCCCAGCATCTTTGAGAGCTCGCCGACGCTTATGTAATCGGTGTAGAGCTCCTTTGGCGCCTTAGTCTTTACCTCTATTGGTGTTGCTCCTTTAAAAGCGTCAGGGATGCCTATGAACACCACCAGCCTTTTGTATGCAGCCTTGCCGCTAGCTTTCCTGTGGTATGGCAGCATTCCCCTGACTATCCTCTTTACAAGGAAGTCAGGCCTTCTTGACCAATATGGGGAGTGCTCAGGGTTCTCCTTCTCTTGCAGATTTATCCTTGTTTCATATTTCTGCTTTAGCAGCCTCTTGTCCCCGCTTATTATGGACTTCTCCGCATTGATTATTGCTACACTTTTCCCCTGCATGAGCCTTTTTGCGACAGTGCTGGCCAGCCTGCCCAGTATCTTGTTCTTAGCGTCGAATACCTCATAATCTGCTGGCCTGCCAAGCTCCATCATACCACTAAATTATCACATTTATCCTGTTCTTTTCTGTCATCTCCTTTATGCTTACTATGCTGCATCCTGAGCTTCTCAGCTGGCTGCGTGCCCCAGAAGAGTACTCAAGCGCCGCTATGCTTATCTTATGGTCTATAGCGCCGTCATAAAGCACCTTCTTCGGCACGATTACGTTGTCCCCCTCGTTGGTGTGCATGTTTATCTTCCTTGTGCTGACCGAGCCCCTGCCCCTTGAAGGCACAAGCAGCAGCCTGCGCACCTTCTTGAAAAGCGCCTGGTACCTGCTACTCTTTGAGGCATTGTCAAGCGCCTCAAGCCACTCGCTTATGTTTTCCTTCTCTGTTGCCATGTTTTCCCTCATGCGGAGGAAGGGATTTGAACCCTTGCAGTCACTAAAGACACAGGAGCCTCAGTCCTGCGCATTTGGCCAAGCTCTGCCACCTCCGCGCTTAAGAATCAGAGCTTCTTCGTCTCTTTCTCGACGTCTTTGAGCTCCTCTTTTATTGCTTCAAAAGCCTTATTAACTATTTCTTTGGGCGGCATCTGGCCAAAAGGTTCAACGTAAAAGTTGTAAGCCTCTTTTTCCTTGTCATACGTTGCGAGGCCTGGCTGGAATTTTGAGTGCCTTGCTCCTGTTCCCATCACCGCCTTGCACTCTATCCTTAGCTTCTGGCCCTCTGCAAGCTTTATTATTGGTATTGCCTCGTTGGCGACCCTGACGTCTTTGTCTGATGCCTCAAGATCCCCAGAATAAACTGTTTTTGGCCCTGTTGCATCAAGGGTGAATACTACCTCGTCTGTGTCGCTGTATCCCTTGGATGGGGTCTTTATTGGCACAAGGCCTATCCTGTGCGATATGTATTCGTCGAACATTGCAGTGGTGTTTTCATAGAATGTTATCTTGTCTATGGCGAACGTCTTGACCGCGTTCATCGCCGCCCTTCTTATTGCATTTACCATTATTGTGCTTGCGCCGCTTATGCTAAACCTGAACACCGTGTCGTTGTTCTCAAGTACGTCTATCTTCACTTATTCACCGAAAAAGCGCAGTTGTGATGCGACCCCTTTGCCAATGGCAGAATGCGAGCTACATCTGCCAAGTGATAAATAGCTTTATGGCTTAATATTTATATATATTGGTGGTATTTTTGAGTTTTGAGAAGTTTCTTGACCAGGAGATGGCCAATGATGACTTCAGCAAAACGCAGTACATAAAGAACTCAAAGGAGAGGCAGAACATCTCTAAGGCTAGGCTAGATTCCGATTCTGGATGCGCGTACCTAAAGACCGGAAACATCTATTCTGGGAGATACAGCGGGGTTTCCGGGCCCAGATACGTTGCTTGCGTTGACCTTACGTACGACATAGTGCTTAGCATCTACGACAGCAACGGCGGGGTGTGTGTGGTCTACAGGTACATGAGGATGACGCCTGGCGCCGAGTCGATGATTGAAAAGACCGTGAGATCCGCGAGGGGCGCGAACTTCGAGGCAAGGTTGATTGGGATGCAGACAGGGCAGAGCCAGTTCATACTAAACGACGCGCTTGCGCTGCTGAAGAAGTTCAGGATACCTCTTTTTGAGGTAGACCTTTTTGGCACAGACGTGAGGCACACTGCCATTGACCTAAAGACCGGTGCAAGCTTTGATGTGCTTGTAGAGAACAGGCTGTACAAGCCGGGGGAGCTGCTCAACAAAACTACAATGGAACAGTTTGAGAGGGAAGCGTTTGCGCCTCCTGCTGCTGGAACCCAGTTGACAAAAAAGCAAAAAAGGGCTAAGAAAATGTGAGATAAAGAAGGCTTTAAATACTCCATCATTCACAAAAACATTATCCAGTTGATTGCATGAGTAAGAGCAAGAGCATGGCAAAGCGAAAAAAGAGGGTTGCACGCCACGCCCAGAAGAAGCCAGTTGCCAATAAGACGAGGGCTGCTGCAAAGGTCAAGCTTATTGATAGGGGGCCGCTTAAGAAGCAGGCCAGCCATACGGCTGAAGCTCAGGTTACTGAAACGAAAACAAGAAGCTCAAAGAAGAGCAGGGAGGCCCTTGCAAATGTTTATACCCCGGAAGAGATAAAGTCAGCCATCAGCGAACTTTCCAGGAACGACATGGTTGTTGGATATCTAAAAAAGAACGTAAGCAAGCGTGCGCTTGATGTTATAAACAATCTTACATTGCCGAAGACAGACGAAGGGCTTGCAGCTGAGCTTGACATGAAGATAAACGCGGTGAGGAGAATACTCAACATTATGCAGGGGTATGGAATAACCAACTACTATGTTGCCAAGAACGTCAATGGGTGGCTCTCCTTTGCGTGGTATATAAACCTGGAGAAACTCGCGCCATTCTTCGAGTATATAAGCGGTATAGAAAACAAGAGGGCAGAGGTAAGCGAAGAGTGCAATGATTACTTCATATGCAGCAAGTGCTATGAATCCAACAAGCTGATATTCACATTTGACGCTGCTTTTGAGGAAGGCTTTAGGTGCGACGGCTGCGGCAAGAGCCTTGCTATGATGGACAAGGAGGAAGCCACGAAGCTGATGGCCGGCTCTACAAGAACAACCTAGTCAAGTAAATTCGGATTCCAGCTGATTTTATATATTCTAGTTGGTAAATTGTTATGCAGCGAGGTGGGGTAGTCTGGAGTGCCCGCCGGGCTCATAACCCGGAGATCGTTGGTTCAAATCCAATCCTCGCTATGTTTTTCCTTTAAGGACCCTAGAGTTCTGGTAATATGAAAACCAATCACCATTAAATTAGTTGTAGTTAAAGTAGAAATAGTAGTTGTATATATTATAAAGGAAACGAGAATTGCGGAAGTGTGGGGTGTTGCTGCTGGTAAACGAACTTGACTACGACCTGCTTTGGCAGATTGTACAAAAAGAAAAACAGACAAACGAGCTCCAGCTTTTGCCCAAAGGGTTCTACGACGAAGCCGCATCCCTACTAAACTCGCTCAACAAGAAGGAGATGACAGACGACGAAGCAAGCCTAAGGAAGAACGCAATGAAGATGATCAATGACCTTTATGAAAGAAGGAAACAGAAGGTACTAATTTACGTCGCATACAGGAAACCGCTGCCACAACCGGCTGTACCTTCAGAACAAGAGTTCTACAACGAACTATCCGAAGCCGCAAAGAGGAACAAGCTTGATATGCACTTCTCCAAGAATGGCAGGCAGACGCTCGTTTCTTTGCAGACGATACCGGAGATAATACTTCCATCAGGGAGGAAGGCTGGGCCGTTTGAGAAGGGTCAGATAATAGAGATGAGCGCCGAAGAGGAAGACATAAAGTTCCTGATAAACAATACTATATGCAAACAGGCTTAACGGTGTAAACGTGAAAATTGTAAAAGAGATAAACAGCTATTGCCCAAAATGCAACAAGCACACGCCCCACACGGTAAAACTCTACGCAAAAGGGGCAATGCGAGGCACTGACATAGGGAACAGACGCAGGGCAAGGAAGCTCAAAGGCTACGTTGGTAAGGTAAAGGGGCAGGCATCTGTGAAAAAGCTTGCCAAAAAACAGAAGATACTTCTCACATGCAAGGTGTGCAAGTACACCCTTGAAAGAGTTGTCGGCTCCAGGACAAAGAAGAGGTTGGAGTTCAACATGGAAACTGCTTAAATTGATAAAATGCCACAGGAGCAAAGGAGAATACCAAAGGTAGGCGAGCTTGTTATAGCGCAGATAAGTAAGATAATGCCTTTCGGCGCCTACTGCAAGCTTCTTGAATACGACAACCTTGACGTTTTCCTGCCGATCAAGGAGGTTTCTTCTGGATGGATAAAGAACATTCACGAATTCATTCACGAAGGACAGAAGGTGGTTTGCAAGGTTGTGTACTATGATATAAACAGGCAGAGCATAGACGTATCTATAAAGAAGGTAACCCCTCAGGACTCAAAACAGAAAATCAATGCGTTCAACCTTGAGAGGAGGCTGAGCGCGCTTTTCATGCAGGCGGTTAGGGCGTCAGGGCTTGAGCAGCAGAAAGCTGGCATTGCAACTCAGGCTGCACAAGAGTTCGGCAGCTACACAGAACTGATACGCAGCGCAGCAGGTGCCACAAAAGCGTTCGAAGGATCAAAACTCCCAAAGAAGCTGAAAGAGACCCTCCAAAAGCTCATAGAAACGAGCAGAAAGAGGAAAAGATACATCGTTTCTTACATAATGAAGCTAACAACATACAATACAAAAGGTGGCGCAAAGGAGTTGCGCGAGATCGTTTCTGAGATAAAGAGCAACGGAGTTGCAGTGCAGTACATAAGCGCACCAAAGTACCATCTAAGCGCTGAGGGAAAGGACTATACAGAAGCAGAAGGCAAAATCCGCAGCGCAAGCGACGTTGTAAACACTAGGCTGAAGAAGGGGACGTTTGAGATCGAAAAGGAAAAACACAAGAAAGAAAAAGAGGACATAATGTCCACGCTGTAACAACACCGAATACTGTTAATAATTAGAAGGTACGATATACTGGTGGGTCTAATGCTGGAAACTAAGATAATAATCAACAGGGACATAAAGCTCAGGAACCCGATTCTAGTAGTTGGCCTTCCAGGAATAGGTAACGTTGGCAAGCTGGTAGCAGAGCATCTAAAGAGGGAGTTCAAGCTGCAGAGGATCGCGACACTATACTCGCCCCACTTCCCACACCAGGTTGTCATGCTTAAAAAGGGAGGAATAAGGCTTGTGGGAAACAGGTTCTACCTATTAAGGGACAAGAGCCTGAAGAGGGACATCGTCCTTCTGACAGGGGAAACGCAGGCTGTGACCCCGGAAGGCCAATACGAAGTCAATTACAAAATAGTCGACTTCTTCAAGAACAAGCTCGGCGGAGACTTCGTATATACACTAGGAGGGTACAGCATCTCAAGGAGCGTGGGCGAACCGCCAAAGGTGTACGGCAGCGTTACAGGAAAGGAGGTGATACCACAGTTCGAGAAATCAGGGGTGGTGTTTGGCAAGGCAAGGGGCATGATACTTGGCTCAGCAGGGCTCATAATAGCATTTGCCAAGCTGGAAAAGGTGCGTGGCATATGCCTGATGGGGGAAACCAGCTTCCTTGATGTCGACGCCGCAGCAGCAAAAGCCGTGCTTATTGTGCTAGCGAAGAACATAGGGCTGGAAATAAGCACAAAGAACCTAGACAAGATGATTGAGAAAACTGCGAATACCATAAAAGAACTGGAGAAGCAGGCAACCGGCTTCGTGACTCAGATAGGAACAGAAGGAGAGAGGCACCCATCTTATATAAGGTAAAGCAAAAGCCTTTTTATCTGGAGATACTCAGGTCAGGTGAGCGAGTATAGTCTAGCCTGGTAGGACATTGGCTTCCCAAGCCAATAACCCGGGTTCAAATCCCGGTGCTCGCATTTATAAATTTTAGAGTTTAGTAAGCTTTATGGATTCCAGGGACAGGCTGATAGCGAAGATAAGGAGCAATGAACACATGGAACGCGGCAGGGTAAATTTCAGGAACGAGCTTACCAAAATAAAGCTCAACCTCGAAAGGCTTAACCTTGGCGGCGTATGCCTGACCGATGTAAACCTAAGCTGCGCAAGAATGCGCGGCGCCAATTTCGGCGGAGCTAACTTCGGCTACTCCAACCTATCAAGGGCCAATATAGAATGTGCATGCTTCGGTGGCGCAAACCTTAGTTATACGAACCTCAGTAAAGTTAGGGGAAGCGGCGCCAATATGAGCGGCGCTTACCTTGGGCATGCAAGATTGTGCAACGCTGATCTAAGAAATGCGTATCTTTGGGGTGCTTTTATGAGAAGCAGCAACCTTACAGGCGCAAACTTCCAAGGCGCGTATCTAAAAGGCGCAGATCTGAAAAGCGCCATCCTGGTCAATACTGATTTCACAGGTGCAGACATGCGCGGGGTCACGCTAAACGGGGCAAAAATAAGGAAACGCGACGCGCCTGAGCTTGCCAAGGCGTTGAAAATCAACAGTGCAAACGAACTGAAAGAGCTCGGGATCAACATAATTTAGCAAAATTCCACTATAATCCAAAAACACTAAACTTTATAAACCAAACGTCAGTAATAATTATCGAGCGACCAAGGTGTTAAAATGGTAAAATTCATAATTGCTAGGCAGCTAGTTGGAAAGAAGGTAATAACCAGCGACGGATTCGATGTCGGGCGTCTTTTTGATGTTGAAATAAGCGAAGTTACAGGAAAGATCGTGAATCTGGTTGTCGAGCCAAATCTCGATTCTGGACTTGCAAACAAGATGAAGGTTGATGGCGGCCAGGTTAAGATACCATACAATTCAGTCCTTGCAGTAAACGACTACGCTGTGGTCGATAGGAAAAACCTGTAATTTCCAATTCCAGCAAGCTTTTTATTCTGAATTCACTAATAGATTATAGGTGTTCCTATAATCATAACAGGTGGGGACGAGGCAGGCAGAGGCGCGGTTTTCGGACCCCTTGTGATATCCCTCGTAGCGATAAAAAAGGAGAGGGAGCTTGGCCTTTCAGAGATAGGTGTCAGAGACTCAAAGATGCTGCCAAGGGAAAGGAGGGAGGAGCTATTCAAGAAGATAAACAAGGTTGCGTCAGAGGTACTTGTCGACAAGATTTACCCAGAAGAAATAAACAGGGCTATGCAGAGCAACATATCGCTTAATGAACTTGAGGCAGTGAGGTTCTCAAAGCTATTTGACCAGCTTGACAACCACACATCAGTGCTTTACCTTGATTCTCCTGACGTAATAGCGCACAAGTTCGGCCTCAGGGTCAACATATACAGTTCAAAACCAACCATGGTTGTTGGGGTAAAATCAGAGAGGGAGAAAGGCACAAAGTACACCAAGATAGTTGCTGAGCACAAGGCAGACTCCAGGTACCCTGTGGTTTCTGCAGCAAGCATAATAGCAAAGGTAACCAGAGACAACGAGGTAAAGGTGCTCGAAGAGGAACTTGGGATAAGCGTAGGCTCAGGCTATCCATCAGACCAGCAGACAATAAATGCTGTGAAGGAGCACTTCAAGAATCAGAAATTCAAGCGGTACATAAGGGAGTACTGGGTAACTATGGATGCGATAAAGCAGCAGAAGATAGACTCGTTCTACTAGCATTATTTTATTACTTATCCTTAATCTATTGGATCTGTGGCGTAACTTGGATAGCGCATCTGGCTTCGGACCAGAGGGTTGCGGGTTCAAATCCCGCCAGATCCACACTATCTATAAATGTTATACATAAAAGTTATATCGTGTGCATATGCCAAAAGGGATACTATTAAAGGACAAGCAGGCACGGATAGTACTTGCGTTAAAGAGTACACAGCAACCGTGGTACATGAGCACTATAGTCAAGGAATGCGGCACCACATATGTGCACGCGCACAACTTCATAAAGACGTGCCAAGAGGCAGGCATAGTCTCTGTAGAGAAGCATGGAAAGATAAAGGAGGTAAAGCTCACGGAGCGCGGCATACAAGTGGCAGACATGATAGCCGGGATATACTCCGCACTGAACCAGCAACAGAAAGCACAGGAGGAGAAGCGCGAAGAGAAGAAGTAGTCAACTAGACTACTTCCACAATTACTCTTTTCTTAACCGCATTAAGCACGTGGCCGTAGTCGCGGTAGTGTGCTATTGCAGTAAGGTTCAAGGTATATTCTCCAGGATCTGCGTTCATAGTGCTGAAAACCTCGAACTTCAGCTCACGTTCCTCTTCAGAAGGCAGTTCCCCAAGCCTTAGCTCCCTTTCCTTAGTCAGCGCTACTTGCTCAAAACCAAGCTGCTTAGGCAGCTCTGCCACAACAGATGTGAGAAGTGTCTCATTTGTCATATTTTTTATCCTTACAATAAGAGTCGACGAGCTCTTCCTGCTTGCATAGAGCTTGTATGGAACCCATTCAGTAGAAATCTTGAACGGGGAACTCTTTGTAAGCTCAGAACTAACGTCTTTTTTGCCAAAAAGGTTGAATATTCCCATTGAAATCACAAGTCTGGCCAAATATCATTTAATAATCATGCTTTTATAGTTTAGTATTGCATTTATATTAGCAGAAGTACTTACGACCAAAGGCATCAAGTGAAAAAAATCGCCCAGAGAACAAATGGAACGAGTAAATGCCGATAAAGTATAACCTAACAAAGTACGACATGCTATCAACAAGGATAAAAAAGGTCTCAACCAAGAGACCCCCTATTCAGATGAGCAACGAGGAGCGAAGTGTGATGATAAAAGCCGTGCTCATAGCAGCGTTTTCTTCAGGGCATTCGTGGCAAACATACAGGACACTCACATCAAATGGATCAACGCTCAATAATCCAGAAATAAAAAAAGAGTATACAGAAGCGTTGACAAGCAAGTGGAGGTACATAACCCCTTTCGACATCGTCGAGGTGTCAACAGCAAACATCCAGGACAGGACGTTTTCTGAATGGCTGCTGTTCAACGTAAACAGGGATTACCACGAAGAGTACAAGAAGGCGTGGGAGGAGCTGAAATCAGAATTCAGCAAGGATTGCGATGTCGTTGAAAGAAGGGAATAAATAGACAGCAAACTTACCCTAAATGCAACAAAAATATTCTTCACTACACAAGAGTGAAACTGTTAATACAAAAATAAGAGAAGCATATTTAAACCTTAATTAGAATTAATTAGCTGCAACTAGCAGATGGGTGGCGCCACAATGGATCAAAATTCAACTAATCCTAAATTTGTGATAAAGAGGAACAATGAGAAATCGCAGTTCAACATAGAGAAAATACAGCATGCCATATTCAAGGGATACACGGATCTGTACTTCATGAGGGACCCTGAAGAGAACCAGGAAGCAGCGAGACAGGTTGCCAGGCAAGTCCTCGAGGAGCTAAGGAACCTGAATAAGGAGGAACTCCATGTTGAACAGATACAGGACATAGTGGAAATGGTCCTGATGAAGAACGATCCCAATGTTGCCAAGTCATACATATTATACAGGAACAAGCACGCTGAGCTCAGGAGGTTCAGGCAGTCTCTTGGGATACCGAGCGATGAGTTAAAGGTTCCAATCAACACGCTTATAGTCCTTGGCGCAAGATATTTGCTAAAGGACGAGAACGGAAAGGTAATAGAAACACCAAAGCAGTTGTTCACAAGGGTTGCAAAGGCAATAGCCGGCGCTGAGAAGACTTTCGGTGCTGGGGAAGAGCAGGTGCAGAAGTACGAACACGAATTCTTTGAAGCAATGTCAAGCTTCAAGTTCATGCCAAATTCACCTACATTAATGAACGCAGGCACAAAGAGCGGCCAGCTCAGCGCATGCTTCGTGCTCCCTGTTGGGGATTCGATACCTGAGATATTTGACGCAATAAAATACCAGGCAATGGTGCACAAGACCGGGGGTGGCACAGGGTTCGCTTTCTCAAGGCTCAGGCCATCAAATGATTTTGTAAGGAGCACGAGCGGAGTTGCCTCAGGACCAGTCTCATTCATGAAGATATTCGACTCAGCCACAGAGGAGATAAAGCAGGGAGGGAAGCGCAGAGGCGCAAACATGGGGATCCTAAAGGTGGATCACCCTGACATACTGAGCTTCATAGTGCTGAAAGAGAACGAAGGCACATTAAGGAACTTCAACATCTCTGTCGGGATAACTGATGAATTCATGCAAGCAGTAAGGACAAACAGGGACTATACGCTGAAGAACCCGAGAAGCGGTATGCCTGTGGGGAAGCTTAACGCAAAGGCAGTCTGGAACCTTATAGTTACAATGGCTTGGAAAACCGGAGATCCAGGACTGGTGTTCCTTGACAGGATAAACGCCAGCTATGCAAATCCAGTTCCTTCAAGAGGTCCTGTAGAAGCTACAAACCCATGCGGAGAGCAGCCGCTTTACCCGTTCGATTCATGCAACCTTGGCTCAATAAACCTGGCAAAGATGGTGAAGAAGACCGACCACCATTATGAGATAGACTGGGATGAGCTTAAGAGGATAGTGAAGCTTGGAGCAAGATTCCTTGATAATGTAATTGAGGCTAACACCTATCCGCTGCCACAGATAGATGAGGTTTCAAGAGCTATAAGGAGGGTTGGGCTTGGAGTTATGGGATGGGCAGACCTTCTGATAAAGCTTGGAATAAGATACGACAGCAACGAGGCTTTGATGCTTGCCGAGCAGATAATGTCCTTCATAACACAGCATGCAAGGAAAACAAGCGAGGAGCTTGCAGAAGAAAGAGGGCAATTCCCGGAGTTCAACAACAGCATATGGGCAAGGCTTGGCAACAAGCCCCTAAGAAACTCAACTGTCACCACAATAGCGCCAACAGGCACAATCAGCATAATTGCTGGAGGATGCTCCCAGGGAATAGAGCCAATATTTTCAGTCGTGTACCTGAGAAACGTGCGCGATACCATAGGATCAAACCTCATTGAAGTGAATAACGAGTTCGAAAGCTACGCGCTTGAAGAGGGCTTCTATTCAGAAGAGCTGATGCAGAAGCTCGCAAACAGGGTTTCCATACAAGATGTTGAGGAGGTTCCGGAACGTGTAAGGAAATTATTTGAGACAGCATATGACATAAGCCCAGAGTGGCATGTCAAGATGCAGGCTGCGTTCCAGAAGTACACTGATAACGGCGTGTCAAAGACTATAAACTTCCCAAGCTGGGCAACACCCCAAGATATAGAAAGGGCGTATACACTGGCCTGGGATCTGAACTGCAAAGGCATTACTGTTTACAGGGACTCATCAAAGAGCGTTCAGGTGCTGCAGGCTGTGAAGAGCGAAAGCGCGCAGAGGAGCCTTGACAGTATAAAGAACATGCACAACCCAGCGGCGCAGGACCCAAAAACAGTTAGCGTGGCAGCCGTGATGGCAGGCGCGCTTGGATACTCTCTTATAACTGCGCCGGAGGAGAAGTGCCCTGAGTGCGGCAACACCATGATTGCAGGTAGCGGGTGCTTCACCTGCCCCAAATGCGCATTCAGCAAATGCGGTTAACTCTTTGTCAGTATCGCGCAGCTGTCTTTTTCCACCAATACCTCTAGCTCAGCCTGGGACACAAGCCCATGGCCTATTTCAATAAGCGTGGGATACCTGGTAAGCGCCCCAGCCCTTGAAAGCTCTGCAATCCCCGCATAGAGCTCAAACCTCGTCGGAACGCATTTTGACAGCCATCTCGTAGCAAACGGCTCGTGGCTGTAGTTCTTGCTTATTTCTTGCTGTAATGCCCTTGCGCCGCTGTTCCTCACAGATACATCAATGTCATAGCTGTAGATATCACAAATGTCATCTTCCGTAACAAGGCCCCTGCCGTCTGTTGCGAATGGTTCTATTGCAACCGTCATGCCCTCTTCAAGAGCCGTTTCATCCCCATTGTCAAAATTAGGGACAAATATGTCAGAATGAAGGTCGTGCGCCTTTACCGTGTGGCCACCGAGGTTTCTTATTGGATTAAATCCCATAGAGGAAATTGTTTTCTCTATCTCTTTCCCAACCTTGTTTACCTGCACTCCAGCCCTTATAACAGAAAGCGCATTTTGCAGCGCGTGAACGGTCGCATCAACCAGCTTTCCATGCTCTCCTGAAAGGTCAACCGTAAGGGCGCAGTCTCCCAGTACGCCACTCTTCTCTGCGCCGAAGTCCACCTTAACAAGGTCATTTGGGCCAAATACCTTCTCATCGTCAAGCGATGGTGTGTAGTGCGCAGCCTGCATGTTTATTGAGAGGTTCAATGGGAAAGCTGTGCCATATCCTTGCTCCCTAAGGAATCCCTCCACTTTGTTTGCAACTTCAATCAGTTTTACCCCTGGCTTTACCATGTCTCTGGCCATTATCAATGCCCTGTGGGACATGGAGCCAACATCCATTGCAATGTCAATACTAATTTCGTCGATCATTGATCCGCCTACAGTCTGTTCTGCTTGCCCATCCCCTTCAACTCATCCTCATCGAAGTCAAGCTCCTTAAGTATTTTCATTGTCGCAGGTAGGACCTGGTGGTTTATGTAGTAGTCAGGGTCATAGTCCTGCGCGAATTCCTCAAGCTCTGCCCTGTCTGATACAGAATTTCCGTGCCTTGTGATGACATAACCAATCACAGCTCTCTCCACCTCATCACGAGTCTTGAGCCCCTTCTGCACCGCCTTCTTCGCTGCAGCGAGTTCTGGGGATTTTGCGTCATATGCGTCAATAGCCTTCCTTAGTTGTGTGTTTATAACAAGCTCCTTTATTGGCACCTTGCCCTCTTTGAGCTTCTTTACGGTTTCTTTTACTACTTCAGCTGCTTTCTCCTTGCTTCCCTCTTTAAGTATCGCCTCTAGCACCATTCTCTGGGTATCCCTTGCAACCCTTGACCAGTCCCTGCGTACAAGTTCAAAGCCGCGTATCTTTATCCTCCCAGTCTCAGATATCAGGGCGTATTTCTTCTTTGCCCCAAGTCCCTCCTTCTCGCCCTTCTTGCCGACAAACACACCCCTGGTATAGAAGTCTTCAAGCTCAAGCTCCATTGTTTCAGGCAGAAGCGCATTCACAGACTTCATGAAAGCAATCGTGTCGTCCTTTTTCCTGTCTCCAAGAAGCATCATTATCGAATCTGTGTCGCTGTACAAGACCCTGTAGCCCTTCTGCTCGGCTTGCGCAATCGTGTCCTTGATGTACTGCCTGCCATAGGCCGTGACGCTCGCCGCGCAATCCCTGGAGTACCATCTCGACCTGGCGTAACCAAGGTAACCATAGAAAGAGTTGGAAACTATCTTAAGGGCCTGCGACCTTGCGCCAAGCTCGATGTTGTTGGGGTTCTTTTTATACTCCTTTTTCACGCTGCTGCGCTGCTCTATAAGAAGCTTAAGTATCGTAGGAACTATCGACTCCCTGTCCCTATCAAATTTTATGCCTGTTGGCGACGTGTAATAGTTTGCGCAGTCAGTGCAGATCGACGATGGGTCTATGTTGTGCGATATTATTATCGAAGGGTACAGGCCCCTGAAGTCGAAGACAGCTAGATTCTCATAAATTCCATGATCAGGGGTCTTTACATAAGCCCCTTCAATCGGGTTCATAGACCTTCTCCTTATCTCAGTTTCGTCGGGCTTGTTCGGTATGAGCTCCTTGAAGTCATGCGCATACCTCATAAGCGTGAACTCAACAAGCTGCCCTGCAGTGGCAACCGCAACATCTGTAAGCATGTCACCGGTTGTCCTAGCAAGCTCTATCATTATTGGCATGAACGTGTTGTACACCTCTGTCAGCGCCTCAGAATCGTTCAGGCTGTAATCGGCAAGCTCCTCAAGCTCTGCTCTGCCGCCATCCCAGAGCTTCCAGATGCTGGTCTTCTCAACCGCGACCTTCTTTCCCTTGCCAATCGCCTCATACACGTTCTTGAGAGTGTAGCTGTTGAGTTTGAGCATGTGCTCTGCCGCGCCTACAACTGCAATAAACCTTACAACAAGGTACATGTCCACGTGCACCCTCCCAGCGCACTTTACCCTTTCAACAAGGCCATGCCTTTCAAGCTTTGTTGTTCCGTCAAATCTGCTTACGTCAAAGTCAATCTTAAGCTTCCTGGCCCGCTCAAGCATGTACTTTATGTCAAAGTTTGCAGAATTATACCCGGTAACGATGTCTATTTCCAGCTCCATTACTATGTCTATGAAGCGTTTGAGCAGCTCAGCTTCGCCTTTTACCGTTTCAACATACGGCTTGTCGATCTTTTTCCAGGTTAGGACCCCCTTTCCGCTCTTGCCGTTTGCGCTGTAGACATAGCTTATCATTATTACTGGGTCTATTTCCGGCCTTGGCATGCCAAGAGGGTTGTACACCTCTATGTCAAAGCACAGCAGATTGGGCTGTGCTTTTATCGTGCCGCCGAGCTCTTTCATTGAGTTTAGAATGTAGCCTTGCTTCTGCTTTGTGACCCTTATTTCATACAGGACAAATGGGAAAAGCCCCTTGTCAAGCACATACCTCTTTGCAAAGGGTATGTCAAATTCGTAGCACTCTCCAATATGCTGCATCTCAGAGCTCAGTTTAGGCACAAAGGATGGGGTCTTAACAAATACTTTGTAGGCATCAACATCCTTGCCGAATATGCTCCTACGCTCCTTCTCAATGTTTGTAGGCCTTATCACTAATGATTGTTCCACAGTAGAAGTATTCTTTATCTCCTCGTCTGTCATGCGCCTTTGAGGGACGAAGTAGAAATATGGTTTGAACGAAGGGTCAACTATCTCATAGGACTTGCCGTCGCTGCCTTTGATCAGCATCCTTATGTGGACCTCGTCTCCCGCGCCAACATAGTCCACGTCGAGCAGTATCCCCTCTATAGTGGATTCCTTGCCCGAACCATCACTTGTCTTCTCCCTTTCAGAAATAGCCATAGACTATCAACTTCAGAGCATTGTCCCTTGTGCTGTCGAAGCAAAGGGGGTCTCACTTTCCTTCCTGAATCTTGGTTGTGCTTATTACCAATGGAGGAATGAGGCCTAGCGCATACGCGACAAGTGTTCCTGTTGCGCTGCATCTGAAGTTTAGCCCGTTTATTATCTCCTCGGCAATGTCTACCGGTAGGGTCTTCTTCTCCTGCCATCTCTTCATTATAGAAGAGGCGTTCTCCTTGGATTCAGTGAGTTCAACCACTCCGCCGAGCTTCAATTGTCCGACGTTCTTTGCCTTTTCAGCATCACCGTCAAAGTAATCCGCTATGAACGTGTAGTCTATCTTTATCTTTGTGCCATCAGAGTTCACAGCATCAAGGCTGATGTTAAGCTTCGGGAACCTCTGCCTTGACAATGAGTCGGCAGAGTCTATTTTCCCCTCAACATGCGATATCGTAAATCCTGTTATCATTCAATCACTTGCAACTAAACTTATATCGTGAAGCTATTTAAAGCTGCCTTTTTAGACGGGAAAGTGGAACACTAGGCGAAACTGTCATATATCTGGGCAATGCCCCTGAGCATTATGTTTATCACAAATACAGCCACCAGCACATAGCCTATCCATAGCGGCCATCCGAGTATATAGACCAGGACAAGATAAGAAAAAGCAAGGGTCTTTGGAGCGTTTATCATAGCCCTGGAGAAGTTCGATGAGTAAACCATCTGGCCAAACTTGGTCTTCATCTGGGCAGATGTGCCTCTCGCGCCCATTATCGCATCAACGAACGTGTGCCTTATTATTACCAGTATGAACACCCAGAGTGGTACAAGGTTAAGATATGTGAAAGTAAGCCAGAACATGTACTCTACAGCACGGTCGCCTGCAATGTCTATCCTTGCCCCGTAGGGCGCTGCCTTCTTTGCAGCCTCTTTATAGTTCTTTATCTGCTTTTCAACAGAGGGATTGCCAAATATCGATGCATTTACATACGAAATGAAGCCAAGCCTGCCACTGCTCGCCTCCCTGATTGCAAAGTAACCATCAAGCCCATCAACTATCCTTTCAACCACAATGCCTGCTATAAGCAGAACAGGGTTTAATTTGAGGAATATGCCATAGACTACCAATATCGCAAGTATCACTCTTGACAAAGTGGCTGCATCGGCGCTTCGCATCAATAGGCCCCAAACTTATAAGCATCAAAAACAACAAATAATAAGCCTTTGTTGCTCTAAGCTAGTTTAGACAGCCCCATCGTCTAGTGGCCAAGGACTGCGGGCTTTGGACCCGCCAACACCGGTTCGAATCCGGTTGGGGCTAGAGAATGTGATAAGATGATAGAATGGTATTACTTTGCAATAGCATCAGGGTTGTTGCTTGCATTCGCCGCGCTGATAGAAAAGCATATGCTCAACCATGAGCACGCAACTTCATTCACCGCAATAACTACTATAGTATCAACGATCTTCTCGCTGGTGCTTTTGGTGTACTCCAACTTCAGCATTAGCATAACAGAATTCATCCTGATCTACATAGCAAGCACATTTTTCCTTGCAAACGGTCTTCTGGTGGCGAGGCTGTACAGACACAGCGAAGTTTCTTCAGTAAACCCCATAACAAGCACGCTGCCGATACTGTTCCTTACCGTACTCACATTCATTTTCATAAACGAAGTACTCACACTAACGCAGTACCTTGGCATAGTCGTCCTGGTCGCGGCAATATACCTGATGCTAAGCGATAGCAAGAAGACTATTCCTGTAGAATTTCTAAGGAAGAACATCCAGTATTTCATTGTCGCTGCGCTGTTCTATTCGATAGCTGCAACGATCCTGAAGTACACGCTTTCAGCAGTGTCGCCATACACGTTCCTGGTGCTTTCCAGCTTGTTCATGTCGGTTGACATGCTGATATTTGTTTTTGTAAGGTTCAGGACTTTCAAGTACATAATAAGGGATGTCAGGTCTTACAAGCTCGAAGTTACGATGTTCTCAATAGCATCAGTGGGTTATGGGCTTTTCTATTACCTGGCAGTTGCGCAGCAGTCAGTCAGCCTTGTGTTTCCGCTCAGGAGCGGCATCAGCGTGCTCCTTGCTGTATTCGCAAGCGGGATACTTCTAAAAGAAAAGGTCGTAAAGCGCATACCACTAGCGATAATAATGGTAATTGCCATGTATCTTCTTATAAGGTAGTTAAATATGGCCAGCAGCAAAGCAAAAAACACATTACTAGCAGCGATCATAATAATAGCCGTAGCGGTTGTGCTTATTTATTTACTGACACAACATAGCACCCAGCCAGCCCAAGGAAACCTTAACCAAGAATTTGAGGTTGTAAAACTAATAGTGGAGTCAAGTTCTGGCGCAAGCACGTATTACGCCTATATCGCAACAACAATCCAGCAGCAGGAACTCGGTTACATGAACCAATCATCAATAGGCAACTGCGGTGGCAAAAGTCCATGTCTTGGCATGATATTTTACTTCGGTAATTACAGCGACGAATGCTTTTGGATGAAGAACACCGAAATACCGCTGGAACAAGCCTGGATATCAGAAAACGACACGATAACCTACATCTACAATGCAACTCCATATTCAACAACCCCAGTATGCAGCGATGGGCTCCTTGTTCTGGAAGCAAATCCAGGCGCACCAATTGCTGTTGGTGATAAACTGATAATGTCAAACAGCTAAACCAGCTTTATTTCAATCCTTTTCCTTCTGCTTCCCTTGTTCTCGTAGCCATTCAGCACTATCAGGCCAAGCTCCTTTGTGTTTTTCACGTGCGTGCCCCCGTCAGCCTGCTCATCAAGACCCTCTATCTCAACTATTCTTACTGTTTTTAGGCTTTCAAGCAGTTTGCGCCCGGTCTCAGTTCTAGATAGTCTTGGTATCTTCAAGGCCTCTTCCACACCTATCTCCCTTGTGGATATCCTGTGCCCTTCCACCGCTACTTCGTTTGCCTTTGCGAGTATCTCAGCAACCTTCTCCTTGCCCAGGTCAGGCATGTCAACGTCTATTCTGGCCCTGTCAAAGTAGATCTGGCCTCCTGTTATGAGCCCAGAGTTGTAGTGCCTTTCAATAACACCATCAATAGTGTGGAGCGCGCTGTGGTACCTCATACTAGCATACCTCTTGTCCCAGTCAATTGCGCACGCCACACGGTCTCCGTTTCTTGCGCCCGGCTGCCTGTCAAGCAGGTGCACAACATCATCGCCTTCCTTCCTAAGTCCTGTAACCGTGTAAGATGCCCCATTTATTACCAGTTTTCCTGTGTCGCTTGGCTGGCCTCCTCCTTCAGGATAGAATATGGTCTTGTCAAGAACGAGCTCAGCACCGTTAAGTCCCTCTATACGTGCATCGAGCTCCTTTGCGTAAGAATCAGTAAGATAAACCTTTATAGTCATCGAGTTAACCCTTGTAGGTCTTTATGGCTTTCTGGACAGCAACCAGCGAAAGCGTTGCGCATTTAAGCCTTGCTGGTCCGGGGTCTATCCCAAGCAT
The DNA here is from genome assembly GCA_030037495.1 of Microcaldota archaeon. GTDB lineage: Archaea > Micrarchaeota > Micrarchaeia > Micrarchaeales > Micrarchaeaceae > JAJZYD01. Next base: position 53,875 of record JASHRG010000007.1, read on the forward strand.
TTTAATGACATCTTTCGGGCCCATCGCAGACACGTCAGAAATCTTTTTGCCCCTAAGCTCATCAGTAAGCATGCTGGCCGCACCTATGCTTATGGCACAGCCCTCTCCGGAAAACTTTGCCTCAGAAACGGCGCCATCCTTTATGTTGAGGTAAACCGTAATGTCGTCACCACAAACAGGGTTGAGCTCATGGAAAAGGACACTCGGGTCATTTATCTTGCCCTTGTTGTGCGGATGTTCATAATGCGATATTATCTCCTCAGCGTACATATCAATACTCATGCTCACACCCGCGCCCTGGCGCTGTCCTTTATCTTGAAAATACTTTTTACTTTTCTGATGGCATCCATCGCCCTGTCTATGTCACTTTCCGTGTTGTACACATAGAAGCTCATCCTGGACAGGGCTGGCTTGTGCAGCGTTTCCACCACAAGAGGCATTGCGCAGTGGTGGCCAGCCCTCACAGCGATTCCTTCGCTGTCAAAAACGGAAGCCACGTCATGGGCATGCACTCCCAGTATTTCAAAGGCTATGACCCCGACCCTGTTGTCAACATGGTTCACCGGCAAGCCGCACACATCTACCCCGCCAACGCCAGCTATCCTTTCAAGTGCATATTTCGTAAGCGCCCTCTCGTGCGCCCTTATGTTGTCCATCCCAAGCTTCTTCAAGCAGTCAACAGCAGCGCCAAGGCCAATACCTCCTTCAATGTTTGCAGTGCCGGCCTCAAACTTCCACGGCAGCTCGTTTGCTGTAAATCCAAAGTGCTCAACAGACCTTATCATGTCACCTCCGCCAAGCACCGGCGGCATTTCCTCAAGAAGACTCTTTTTTGCGTATAGGACGCCTATCCCGGCGGGGCCAAGCATCTTGTGGCCTGAGAACGCGAAGAAGTCTGCATCTATCTCTTTAACATCAACCCTCATGTGCGGCACAGACTGAGCACCGTCAATAAGCACCTTGGCGCCAACCACATGAGCCTTTTTCGCCACGCTCTTTACATCGATTATTGTGCCGAGCACGTTAGAGCAGTGGCTTACCGCAACAAGCTTCGGATTTTTCTCTAGGCCTTTCTCAACGCTTGCATCGTCAAATTTGCAGAGTTTGGCGTCAAGCTTTATGTAATCAACTATAGCACCCTTTCTCTTCGCCAGCATAAGCCACGGGACTATGTTGCTGTGGTGCTCAAGTTCAGATATCAGTATTCTGTCGTTTTTTGCAATGTTCTGCTCTGCCCAGCTCAGCGCAACCAGGTTTATTGATTCAGTGGTGTTCCTGGTGTAGACAATCTCTTCAAGCGAAGCAGCGTTTATCAGGGAAGCGACTTTGCGCTTTGATTCCTCATAAGCTTCCGTTGCCTTCTCTGAGATCTGGTAAACACCGCGGTGTATGTTTGCATTGTAGGTCTTGTAGTATCTGGAAATTGCATTTATTACCTGCTTTGGCTTCTGGGATGTCGCAGCGCTGTCTAGGTAGACAAACGGTTTCCCATTTACCTTTATCCTAAATATTGGGAAATCTCTCCTTACCTTCTCAGCATCTAATCCAGGCATATTAATTTCTCTTGCCATTTGATTTTATAAAGGAATCGTATCCTTCCTTCTCAAGCTTGAGTATAAGATCCTGCCCTCCCTCAGCTACCATTTTGCCGCCTGCCATCACATGAACGTATTCTGGCTTCATGTAGTTGAGGATCCTGCTATAGTGGGTTATCAGGAGAAGTCCCATTTTTTGTTTGTTATAAATCTCGTTTATGCTTTCCGCCACTGCCTTTACAGCATCTATGTCAAGCCCAGAGTCCGGCTCGTCAAGTATGGCAAGCTTTGGTTTCAGCAGCGCCATTTGCAGGATCTCAGCCTTCTTCTTCTCTCCTCCGGAAAAGCCCTGGTTAAGCGACCTGCCTATTATGCCACCGGATATAGCAAGTTTGTCCGTATACTCCCTTATCTCTGCCATGAACTGCTTTATGTCTACTGTGCTCCCAGTAGTCGACTCTCTTGCAGCTCTGAGGAAGTTTACAAAGCCCACTCCCTCCACTTCCACCGGAGCCTGGAACTCTAGAAAAAGACCAAGCTTGGCGCGCTTGTCGGCGCTCATGTCCTTGACGCTCTGCCCGTTGAAGATGATATCCCCGCTCTTTATCTTGGTGCTCGGGTGGCCCATCACCGCTTTTGCAAGGGTCGTCTTTCCGGAACCGTTGTGGCCCATCAAAACATGGAATTCACCATCATTTATCTTGAGATTGACCCCCCTTATTATCTCCTTTCCTTCAACTTCAACATGTAAGTCCTTTATTTCCAGCATTTCATCACTTGATCATAAGGTTGCACTCAAAGCTAAGGTTCCTCGCGCACATCTTGCATACGACCCTTTGGGAGTCGTAGGCATTGCTGTTGACTATCATGTCAACGAAGGCCGCCACCTCTGCCTTGTTGAGCTTTGATTCGAACTTCTTCACAGTATTCGAGTATCTTCCGCTTAGGTATTTGCTTACTGCAGCTTGGGTTATCCCAAGGAATTTTGCAATATCTTCTTGCTTCATCCTTTTATCGTTGTACATTATCCTTGCTGCGCTAGCCTTAAGCGAAGGCATAAACTCCTTTATCATGTGCTCATACTCTGTCATATCACTTCAACTCCCTGTATTTGTAGTGGCCCTCGAACATGTCAGTCTCTTTCTGTGTTGTGAACCAGACATTGCTTATATCCAATTTCGGTATAGTTCCAAAATGTCCGGAATTGACCTTCTCGTGCAATAGCGAAGCAACAGTACTCTTTGCAACAGGGCTTTCCATCCTTGATATTCCTGCCGAGAGAAAGCCTGAAACAAGCAGCTTTCTTGTAGTTGTCTTATCAGTGCCCTTTGACATCAGATAAAACTCTGATTCTTCGTCAATCGGTGCAGTAGCAGAAGAGTGCGTAGCTTTTACATCAGAGTTTTTTATCGCCATTCCTGGAATTGAGCTCATATACGCGTTTTTATCCAGAAGTATGCCACGCTCGTTCACAAAAGATCTTGATCCCTTCGCATCAGGCCCTACGTCAGCGAAACCTTTGAGCAAACAAACTGATTTGTCCATTAGAGCTGCGCGCGATCCCAGGTCGGAAACAGTGTCATGGCCAATGTTTGCTATTACCGTATTGAGGTCAAACTTCTGTTCAGACGAGCCCATTATCAGCTCAACAACATCATTTCTTGATCCGTGGCCGTTTGCAAACAGTTCATTTTTTGCCCTTGTATTTAACCCTCCGTTATAAACGTAGTTCATGCCAAGCCTTCCGTTATCCGCGGTCTTTGCCTTTGAGAAATTAAGCACATACGTATTCTGATCCTCATTGTGCACAATGTTAATCTCTGACTTAGAATACGGTCCAGCACTGACCTCATGGAGCACACCTAGTAATGAGCTTCCTTTACCATTGGTCTTTGAGGCAAACCATTCAAACAGGTTCAGTTCAGACTCACGGCCAATTTTGATTATCACCTGCACAGTTGACGGCGCCATGAAGTTTGCAAAAAGCATGTTGATGCTGGCCTTTTTCCCGTCTGGAACATCAATAAACACGTATTTTCTAGAGGTTGCGTGTATTAAGGCGACAAGCTTGTCTTCATGGCTCTTGTACATCTTTCCATGTAGGAGCTCCTCAGTTACCTGGTTTGCATCAAGTATACGCACGAACTCTAGTTGTTTCTCAATTATGTGCCTAGTGCTGCCTACTATCACATCTGGCTTTACGCTTAGATTATCCTGAAATGATTTTGCAAGCTCTTTAAGCCCTGCCTCCTCAGCTCCACCGCCATCTTTTGTGTCTATTAAGGACTTATATAACTCTTCAATTGGCAGAGGCAGGAAATATCTTTTGTATAGCTCGCTCTGCTCCTCAGGCAACGCCTTAGTAAGCTCCTCTGCTTCTTTGTAGAACGCCTTGTAATATTCCATTTACCCCACGTTATTAACCGACTCCTCCGGAAGTGTCTAGCTTTATCAGTCTCTTTAATTCTATTGAGTATTCAAGCGGCAGCACCTTAGCAAGGTCTTCTATGAAGCCAAGCACAATTGTTGCTATTGCCTCATCTTCTGTCAATCCTCTAGACATCATGTAGAAGAGCTGTTCGCTGCCTATTTTTCCTACAGTCGCTTCGTGCGTTATTACGGCATCGTCCCTGTAAACCTGCATGTATGGATACGTTGCAGTCTTGGAGTGTTGATCCAGAAGCAAGGCATCGCACCTGACGTTTGACTTTACTCCAGATGCGTTCTTTGCTATATGAAGAAGCCCTCTGTAAGCTGCGACACCTGAGCCCTTCGAAACGCTCTTCGATACTATCTTTGATGAGGTATTAGGCGCAAGATGGTAGATTTTCCCACCTGAGTCTTGCGTCTGACCCTCCCCAGCCACTGCTATTGACAGAACCTCCCCACGGGCACCAGTTCCTTTTAAGTAAACTGAAGGATATTTCATATTCAATCGACTGCCTATATTGCCATCGATCCATTCCACATATGCATTCTCATAAGCAAACGCACGCTGCGTAACAAGGTTGTAAACGTTCTTTGACCAGTTCTGTATTGTAACGTATCTTATGTGCGCGTCTTTGTGCGCAACAAGCTCAACTACTGCAGAGTGGAGAGATGAGCTCATGTATATTGGTGCTGTACAGTTGTGAACTGCAAACCCTTTCACGAGATACGATTCATCATTGCTAACTGCGAAGTTGTAAACAAGATCTTTGAAAGCATGCCTCATAATTTTCTTTATCGGTACTAGGAACGTATTGCTCTTCTTCCTAACTTCTCCGATCCTCCGCCCCTCGGTGTACTCTATTATGTACTGATCACTCCTTTTAATCATCCTCCCCAGAATGCGGTCTTTTGAACTGTGTCTTATGTTTAAATTCGCGAAAATTCCGTTTCTTCCCAGGATCTCTTGAATCTGATAAGCCAAAAACCTACTTGCGGTTGAAGCACGTTTCAGTTTCTTTCCATATCTGACATACGTATTGCCATCGCCTTTCCAGTAGTAATCAACTAATACAAATTGCTTTTCAGGTGGCAAGTTCATTATCGTCTTAGAAAGAAGCTTTGTCTTTGCTCCTTTCCCACAGTTATTTTCGCAAAGCGCGACCAGCTCTTTATTATAAGAGCTGACGACGTAATAGCCACCATTAGTTCTAAAAACGCTTGACTTCCAACCCTCTCCTTGTATTAGAGAATTCACCTCCCGCGCAAGGGCAGCCTCCTTAATGCTTTTCCCAAAACTGAACGACACGCTTTTTATTCCACGTAGCGCTTTGTTTGAACTCACAGATCCTTCAGCTAGGTAAAGACCCAAGATTTTCAGCAATTTATTGTCAATAAGTGGATCATCAGAGCTTTGTGTCGGTGCAATATAAACTATAAAGTCCCCTTCTTCCAGGTCATCAGCCTTAACAAACGCTGGCTCGGCCTTTAAGAGTTCTTTTGTCGATACTTCTGGTTTCCAGGTTCCCCTTCGTTTTCTTTTAGTAAGAACCACATTACGCTTTACGCACAAAACAGGGTGTTCACCTGTCAAACGGAATCCGTTGCCTTTTGACTGCGGCAAGATTTCAAGAATGGTTCCCTTATGCTTGTGCACAAAAGTTTCATTTACTGTTTGCATACTGCCTTTATGAGTTGGGACAGTATCGCCCTTTTTTATCTCGTCTATTCTACCGAAAGTGTCTCCTCTGCTGACTATCTCATCTGCAGGTAGGCAGCCTTCAATATAGGTTACATCTGCGCCCTCATCAGCAATGATAAGTGTTCTCTCAAACTGACCCGCCTTCTCCGCGTTGATCCTGAAATATGCCTGCAGTGGCATTGCAACTTTAATCCCCTTTGGCACGTAGATGAATGAGCCGCCTGAGAAAACGGCTGTGTTCAGCGCTGCAAATTTATTGTCAGATGGTGGTATAATTGTGCCGAAATACTTCTTCACTATCTCTGGGTACTTTTTTATTGCAGTATCGGTATCAGTGAATATTACACCCTGTTTTTCCAGGTCCTCCCTCACATGATGGTATACAACTTCTGAATCGTACTGCGCCTCAGCCCCAGAGAAGAACTTTCTCTCCGCTTCAGGTATTCCAAGCTTATCAAATGTCTTCTTTATGTCATCAGGGACGTTCTCCCATGCATCAGCCTTCTGAGCCCCAGGCTTCAGATAGTAGTAAATGTCGTTATAGTCAATCTCGCTCAGGTCGCCGCCCCATGTAGGAGTTGGTTTCTCTCTAAATATCTTGTAGCCAGCCAGTCTCTTTTCAAGCATCCACTCCGGCTCTTCCTTTATCTTTGATATCTCCCTTACAGTCTCTTCAGTAAGCCCCTTCTTGGTAATGTGCTCGTACTTATGTTCGTCCCTAAAGCCATACAGCTCCTTGTATTCACTACTCTGCTGCTCCAGTATAGCTTTGAGATTTTCATCAGCCATTATTACCCCCGTAATCAATATTTTATAACTGAGTTATAAAATACTATACCTATTTCCGGGGCAACGTTTAAATACTATCTATAATTACGGAAGGAAGCCCTCTTCAAAAAGTGCAAAGCCTTTAATTCGTTTGATTCAAAATCATTATGTAATCGGTGGTGAGTTGCCAAAGCATGAGTTTAGGAACGAGTCTACCTACAAGAGATTGCTTGAGGCAGGGAAGGAGCAGGATTTTGACTTGCTTTTCGATGCCGCAGTTGTAGAGGCGAAACACGGATTTGGCAAAACCTACCCTATGTTTATAGCTGGAAAAGAGGTAAGATCAGAGGGCAGGATAGAGGAGCGGTCGCCAATAGACGGAACAGTAATTGGTTACTTCCAGAAGGGCAATAGGGAGCATGCAAGAGAAGCAATAAAGGCGGCAAAGAGCGCATTTGTAGCATGGAGCAACACTGATTACAGTACAAGAGCTTCAGTATTCAGGAAAGTTGCCTCAGTATTCTCAGAAAACAAGTTCGCTTTGGCAGCAATACTAAGCTATGAGAACGGAAAGTCAAGGTATGAATCAGTAGGTGAAGTTGACGAAGCTATAGACTTCATGCGCTACTATGCTAATGAAATTGAGATAAACAAGGGTTTTATCAGAAAGACCTCAATGACACAGAGCACTGTAAAGGTGAGCGCAGGTTTTCAGGGCGCACCATCCACAAGGTCAGAAAAAGTGACAATAAGACTAGCCCCATTCGGTGTTTTCGGTATAATAGCACCGTTCAACTTCCCTGTATCAATTTCTGTAGGTATGAGCGTAGGCGCCATGATAACAGGCAACACTGTTGTTTTCAAGCCATCAGCTTCTGACAGTAAAACCATGCTAACAGGGCTTAGGATATACGAGTACATGAAACAGGGTGGAGTCCCTGATGGGGTTTTCAACTATGTAAGCGGCCCTGGGCCGGAGGTCGGAGATGAGATGGTAGTAAGCAAGGATGTTGCAGGAATAGCTTTTACTGGCTCAAGAGACGTTGGGACCAGAATGATATCAAAGTCTTATGCACTCGGTCTGCAGAAAACATTTGTTGTTGAAATGGGAGGTAAGAATCCTGTAATAGTTTCAAAGAACGCAGAGCTTGACGATGCGGTTTCTGGAGTAGCGAGTGCTGCCTTTGGGTTTGATGGTCAAAAATGCAGTGCCTGCTCAAGGGTTTACGTGCACGAATCTATAAAAGAACAGTTCGTTAGCAAGCTGATAGAAAAGACAAGGAACTTCAAAATAGGCAACCCACTGGAAAAATCAGTGTACATTGGTCCCCTAATAAGCGAGAATGCTTACAATACATACAAAGAGGCAGTTGAGAAGGCAAAGGAAACAGGCAGAATTCTCTACGGCGGCAATGCTGTTAACACTGGGATGAACGGATATTACGTGGAACCTACAATAATTGAGGTAAGACATGACAACGAATTAGCCCATAAAGAACTGTTTGTGCCAATCCTTAGCGTGGAGGGCTACAAAGACTTTGACAACGCAATTGACCTTGCAAACGACGTGGATTATGGACTTACAGCAGGACTTTATAGCAAGAAAAAGAGAGAGATAGACCAGTTTTCAAAGATGATAGAAGCTGGCACAGTTTACATAAACAGATATACCAGCGCAACCACTGGAGCAATAGTCGGTCTTCATACGTTTGTTGGCTGGAAAGGAAGCAGCGTAAACGGAAAGGGCACTGGCAGCAAGTTCTATCTCCCGCAGTTCATGAGAGAGCAGAGCATGTCGATTACAAAGTGATTTAACGAAAGACTTACACGAATTAATTACGGTTTATATAAAGGAAAACAAGGTAATGCAAGTTGCAACAGAAAGGAATGGACAACCTTGGCTTTCAACGCTGAACTATGTATTTGATAATGACCTTAATCTGTATTGGTTATCACTTCGCAGTAGGAGGCATTCTAAGGAGCTTATGGCCAACAAAAAAGTATCAGCTGCAATCCTGCACGACCCTGAAGTTAAAAGGTGTTTGCATATAGAGGGCGAGGCACGAGAGGTTACAGGTAAAGAGATAACACCAGTCCACAAGTTGTATTGTGAAAAATACGGTGACAAACCAGAAAGGCTGGCTGACGCACAATCTGGCGATCCAGACAGAAGGGCATACTATGTAATCAAGCCCAAGATATTTGTTTTGTTTGATGAGATTAACTTCCCAAACCAGCCAAGGCAGGAATTCAAAATTAAGTGAGCAACTACATGGAGTACAGAACAACAAAGGTAAAGATTAGGGACAAGACGCTAATTGCAAGGATAGCAGACAACATGGTGAAAAGAGGTAGAGGATTATCAGATACTCCCGCACTAGCAGAAAACGAATGCATGCTGTTTATTTTTCCTTACATGGGCAAGCACACCCTATGGATGCGCGGAATGAGATTTAGCATAGACGTCATTTGGCTCGATGAGAAAAAACAAGTGGTTGACACCAGAGCAAATCTAAGGCCATCAGCGTTCTTCGATTTCAGTACACATAGCCCAAGACTTCTTGCGAAATATGTTATAGAACTTCCAGCCGGGTTCATAACCAGGAACAGGGTCAATGTTGCCACTAAGGTCAGCTTTAAAGAATAAAGAAAAAGAAAAACAAAAATTAAAAACGGTTAGCGTCCCCTTCTGTTCATCTTCGCTCTTGCTACGTATCCTCCCTTGTCTATGAAGTACAGGTATCCCATATCCCTTTTTATCTTCTCGCTGCCTACCTTCGCTTTTCTGCCGCGCGAGTTTGTCTTCATGGGAGTCCTCCACACGTACCCGTCCTTTCCGAGGAAATACAAGTACCCGTCCTCTCTGCCTATTTTCTCTCTTCCGATTCTTTCTGCCATGGTATACACCTTGATTATTCTATGAATGCTCAGTATTAAATATCTATCGTCGGTATACCGTCAGAAAAGTGCACATTTATTAATGCAAAGTCGCTGGAGCTCTTTATATATCTTGCCTCGCAACTAGTAGAGGTGCAATGCTTAACATAAAAATGCTTGACAAAGCAGCGTTTACCGACTATACTTTCATAGAAGGATTTCCCGGAGCAGGGCTTGTTGGCCCAATGGCGATAAGCTACATAGTTGAGAAACTAAACATGAAGTACATAGGGTACATAGAAAGCGACCAGTTTCCCCCGCTTGTTGCAATACATGATGACATGCCGTTGCCGCCGGTGAGGATATACTACAGCGACAAGGCAAAGATAATTACGATACTTGCAGAGTTTGCCATACCAATAGAGACAACATACGAGCTTGCAGGCAAAATATACGAATTCGCGAAAAGCGGCGGTATTTCAAAGATAGTTTCCATAGGTGGGATACCCTCCCAGCAGCAGAACCTTGAAGAGGAGACGGTTTTTGTTATAGCGTCAAATGATTCGCTCAGGAAAGAGGCGCAGAAAGCAGGCCTCAAGCCAGTTGGGGAAGGCGTTGCAACTGGAGTAAGCGCAATAATGCTGATGAATGCCGCGCTGCAAGGAACACCAGATATGAGCATATTGATACCTGTTGACCCAAACATACTTGACCCGAAATATGCAGAGCTCGCAATAGTCAGCCTTAACAAGCTCATCAACCTTAATGTTGACGTCAAAGAGCTCGATAAGGAGGCAAAGGATGTAGAAGCAAGAATTAAGGACCTACTAAAAAGGAACAAGGAGGTACAGGACGCGCACAAGAAGGCCACCGGGGGCGAAACAGGGCCCTCAATGTACGCCTAGTCCAATCCTTTTATATTTGATACACGAACAATCTACTCATGCAGGGGTGGCAGAGCCTGGAATGGCATCTATTGCCACGGAAAATGCGCGGGACTTAAGATCCCGTGGCTTAGCGCCTTCGAGAGTTCAAATCTCTCCCCCTGCACCTCTTGTGAGTTCTTCAACCCCAAGCCCTTCTACAGGGATCTTTTTACCATCAAAATAATAGTTGCCACTTCGGTCTCTTGCGAATCTGCCTAGGGCGATTGCCTGAACAACCTTAGGGTAAACTTCAACGTCGCCAGCCAATTCCAGTCGTTCTCGATTTCTTGCAACAACTTCATCAAATCTAATCTTATCAGTTTTCAACTCAGACAAGCTTGTGCCGTATAAATCTACACTCACAGCCTGTGAATGCGCAAGAGCCTGGCCTTGATCAACCGCAGGCGTGACAATGTGGACCACAGACGCCATCCCTCTTTCCCCCTTGAGTATCAGGTCATGAACAGGGTTTATCCCTGTATATACGACTTTGCCGTCGTGTGTTCTATGGTTGTCCTGATGCAGGCTCAGGACTCTATCGCCAAACGCGTCTATAAATGACCGTGGTACAATCAAATCGAAGTTTGCCAAAACCACGCAGTCAATAGGTGGCCTTGCCGACATCAGAACCTTTGTAATTGCCTTGAAGTAATCGTTTCGAGTCTGAGCGCCAGGCTGGCTATGCCTTGTCAGGAACCTTTTGTAATCCCAAGGAAAATACTCGATGCCGTAGCGCAAGGCAAGTTCCTTTGTCTTATTTCCAGCATTATGGTTATCGGTTACCAAATATGCGACCCTGAATAAAAATCCACTGGAAGTAAGTTTCATACGTTGAAGCTGGAGGATCGCCTCTGCGCTTCTTCCAAATCCTGAAGTTAGTAAGCCAACTTGCATTGGTCCGTTATCTTTAGGAGAGTATAATGGTTTTATAGCAGAGACTGTCAAGCCCCACACCGTTGAAAGGTTCAGAGTTCTTTTATTTATTGCTTCTCATGCAAAGCCAAAGCTTATATTATTTTTATTAACATCTAAAGTGCGACACAATGCCATTCATCAGTGTAGTCATACCAGCACTCAATGAAGAGAAGTACATAGCGAATGCGCTCTCTGGCCTAAAGAAGCAGAGCTTCAAGGATTTCGAAGTCATTGTCGCCGACGGGAACAGCACAGACAACACGAGGCAGATAGCAAAGAAGTACGGGGCAAAGGTCATCATAGAGAAGAGGAGGGGCATGGCAATGGGCAGGAACACTGGCGCGAAGCACGCCAAAGGTAAGATACTGGTATTCCTTGACGCGGACACTAAGCCATCAAGGGACCTGCTCAAGGTTTATTCGAGAGCTTTCGTCGAAGGCACAGTTGCAGCTACCGGCCCCATTCTGCCATTAGAAAAGGTGAAGGGTGACGTGAAGGCCGGTTATGAATTTGTTTCCATCTCCTTTGTGAAATTCAGCATACTTGTAGGGCAGCCCAACATAGTGGGCTCAAATTTTGCCGTGAAGAGGGATGTATTTGAAAGAGTAGGCCGTTTCAACGGCAAACTCCAGACATATGAAGACTGGGACCTTTCTAATAAACTAAAGAAAGTAGGTCGTATAGTCTATCTGGACAGGGCGCTGGTCTGGACCAGCGCACGAAGGGTGCTAGCCTGGGGGGTCTGGGGCTACTTCGTGTTCCATGTAGGGAACATGCTGAGATATTATCTGATAAAAAAGCCAAAGGGCGAATACCCAGTAATAAGATAGTCAGGCCTTCCTGGCTATTGTTGTGCACAGGAACCTGGTCACAGGAATCCTGCCATCAATGTTCCTAGTTAGCCCGGCGAGGCGCTGTTCCCTCCCGTCAAACACCTTTGTAAAGGTTATCTTCTCGTAGAACTGCTTGAGCACCTCTTCATCGCGGAAAAGCCACAGGTACCGCATTATGTTGCTCAGCACTATCTTAAAGCCAGCATTCCTGAGTGCAGTGTTAAGCGACTTTACAGTGCCAAATGAGTATTTCCCGGCTGCCACCTGGTCCATATCAGGGAACCTGCTTACAACCTCCTTGTGGTCGCCCTTCAGACTAGAAAGGAGTATGAAATAACCGCCCCTGTTGAGCAGCCTGTACATCTCTTTGGCATCGAAGGGTGGGAACATTGCAGACACAACATCAAAACTGCCTGCCTGGAACCCTGTTTGCTTTGTAGAGTCCATCACGTGGAACTCCGCGTTCTTCATGCCTCTGGACTTCTCCCTACAGATTTCTATCATCTCAGGCCTTATGTCTACTCCAACAACCTTCCGGTACAGCTTGTCAAGTCCGTTTTCAAAGATCACCCTGCCGGTTCCAGTGCCTATATCGAGAAGCGAGTATTTCTGGTCTGCAAGGCTCTTCAAAGCCTCGCAGAATATGAGCTTGTAGTCTATCTGCGGCTCCCACTGTATCCCTGTTATTTTCCTCTTCCAGTGGTCCATTATCAACTCTCTTTCGTCCATTATCTAGACTTCGCTTTATTTCTATAAAAAGCTTGGCATTATAAAAATGCAAAATTTTAAATAAGGTGGCAACAGAATATAGATACACATATCTAGTTGTTACGGTAGAAGCTGCTTAAGTGAAACGATGTCTGATCAACACTATGATATAATAGTCGCTGGGGCAGGCATGTCAGGGTCCCTAGCAGCGGCTGCAGCGGCCAGGGCTGGGCTAAACGTCCTGCTTCTTGACAAGAACAACCCCGACGAGGTGGGCAAGAAGACCAACTGGGGCTGGGTGTGCGGCGATGCTGTTGCATCAACACACCTTGATTTTGTAAAGTCAAAGATAAGCATAAACTTTTCAAAACCAGAGCTGAACCTAAAGGTTGATGGCGTAATAGCATATTCTCCAGACATGGAATCGAAGTTCCTTTTCGACGGCGAAGGCTATGTGCTTGACAGGCCTGAATTTGAAAGGAAGATAAGGGATTATTCAGTTAAATGCGGTGCCCACTACATGCCGCATTTCGATGTGGAGGGCCCGATTATAGAGAACAATTATGTTGTAGGGGTATTCGGAAAGGACAAGGCGATGCAGCACATGGAATACAGGGCAAAGGTAGTGGTCGATGCGCTTGGCGTTGCCACGACTCTAAGAAGGAGGCTCCCCGAGAACCCATATATAGACAGGGTTGTTGACGTTGACGACCTAGAGTCTACAGGCAGGTTCATCTATGACTGCGATGTTGAGGGAGAGGACCTTAGGTACTATGACCCTAAGAATGCGCTGATCCACCTAAATCAGCTTGTTTCCCCAGGGGGATATGGATGGGTATTCCCAAAAGAGGGCAAGGGCAGGGTGAACATAGGCATAGGCGTCCAGAAATCAAGCATAGAGATAAGGAACAAGAAGCTTGGCAAGAACGACAACCTGCACTCGCTCATGGACGAGTATGTGAAGTCAAACCCCATACTAAAGAATCCAAAGCTGTTCGACAAGGACAAGAACGGCAAGGGCTACTGGTCTGTAGCAGTGAGAAGGAACCTCGAATGCCTTGTATTCAATGGATACATTGGGGCTGGGGACAGCATGGCAATGCCAAATCCAATAAGTGCAGGCGGCATAGGGCCAGCGCTTGTTGCTGGAGTGCTTGCTGGAGAATATGCTGCAAAGGCGGTTCACGCTAACGACATGAGCATAAATGGGCTGTGGGGGTACAACACTGCATTCAATGAGGCTTATGGCAAGAAAATGGCAGGAATGGAGGTGTTCAGGACATACCTGCAGTCGCTCAACAACGAGGTAATAAATTACGGGATGAAGAACTTCCTTTCAACGAATGAGGCAATAGACCTGTGCTATGGAAGGACCCCTGACCTTAGCCTTGCAAGCAAGTTCAAGATGGTGCTAAAGGGTGCGTCAAACATAAGCGCGTTCGCAAACCTTGTATATGCTGTCAAGCAGATGAAGAGGCTCAACGAGATGTACGCCAACTATCCAAAGACAATGGAAGCCTATCTCCCATGGCGCGCCCAGGTGGCCAAGGAGATTGAAGACGTAAAGGAAAGGTTCAAGCCAAATCCAATATAACATTTAGTGATGTTCATGACAGAAAAATATACAAAGTTTGAAAAAGCCAGGATTATCGGCGCACGTGCGCTGCAGCTTGCGTATGGGGCCCCGCCGCTGGTAAAGGTTCCAACAGGGACAATAAACCCTATCGACTTGGCGGAGCTTGAGTTCGAGAAAGGAGTAATACCGATAACCATACTGCACTGACTACCGCTTTTTCCTGAGCCCAGCTGCTGTGCCAAGGGGCTCGCCCCCAAGGCTGTAGACCTTCGAAAGTCCGTAATTGAAAATGTTGTTCCTGAAAAGCGGACTCAGATTTTCTTCAGCAACCTCATTTACTGGCGTCCCAACGATAAGGTCATTAAACGCAGGCAGGACCACCAGTTTTATTTTCTTGTTAGCATCAGGGTATCTCTCAATTCCACGCTTTGCGCTGAAGCTTGAAACAAGCCACGCTTTTTGCGTGTAATAAGCGCCGTTCTTGTCCCGGAAGCTTATCGCAACATGGTTATGCCCGGCAATGAGGTACTTCTTCTTCATCGCATCATCAGACGGCCATTTGTGGCCATGCAGCATTGCAAAGTCACCTACAATAAACTCATCAGCAGCATTGCAGTCAACTATCTCCTTTAGGTGTGGGTCATGGTTGCCCGTGGTCACCGTGACATCATAGTCCCGAAGCTCCCTGAAGAATTCCTTCACCTCTTCTCCCTCTACTTTCTCAGGGTAAAGAACAGTGTCCTTAACGTCTCCTAGCACAACTATACTCTTCGCTTCGAATTCTTGCGCAAGCCTCTTCAAGTTTTCAACCATGTGTTCCACTGTGTTGTAAAGTCTGACACCCTTACCCATAAGTCTCCTCTCTGCGCCTATATGGAGGTCTCCGACTACAAGGTAGTTCCTGCCCTCTGCCTCGACTACCACGGCAGCCTCGTTATACACAAAACGCATATGCTCCCTCATTTGCATCAAGTTAATTAATGGTTCCATGGTTAAATAGATAGTGCAAAGGCAGTGGTGGAATGGCCGATCAGTCAATTGGGATAGGCAAGCTGTTTGGTATAGAGATAAAGCTGCACTGGACTTTCATAATGCTGCTGCTTCTCACACTGTTCTTGAGCACCCTGCCACCTCCATCACTGAGCCTATTCGCATTCATAGTGATACTATTTACGATGGTCCTGCTCCACGAGTTGGCGCACTCTCTCGTGTCAAAGCACTACAAGATAGCAGTAAAGAAGATAATCCTTGTGCCTTTGGGAGGCATGTCAATAATAGATTTCGAAGGAGTTGAGCCGAGGATTTTGGCTAGGATTGCAGCCGCAGGTCCAATTGCCAGCATAGTCCTGGCCATGGTGTTCGGCGCACTATACCTCTACCTGCCTGGTGGCGCGCTGGGAAGCTTCCTTGAACTTCTTTTCCTTATAAACGCGCTTCTTGGGATTGGCAACATACTGCCTGCGTTCCCCCTTGACGGAGGCAAGGTCTTGAAGAATTATTACGAAGAAAAATACGACCAACTAGAAGCTACGAAGAAGACAGTCAAGGTCAGCAAGGCCATACTCGTCCTTTACCTGGTATTTAGCACGGCTTATGTGATAGCCTTGCCAAACATAACTGCATCGACATTCCTCTTGCTAATGCTGTGGAACATAGTGATAGCGCTGTTTATATATGGGGGTTCACGCTCTGAACTTGAATCAGCCTACGTTGCAAAGTACGCGGCAAAGCTGCTCGTGAAGAACGCTGTAACAAGGGACTGCATAGTCGTAAGGCCAAACACGACGCTCAAGCAGCTCTACTCAATACTTCTGAAGAAGGGCGCCAAGCCAGTGCTTTTCATTTCAAGGGGCGCAGCCTACATGGTTTCTGACCTCGCCTCGAGCCCAACGGCAAAGAAAGAAGAAAGGATACTATCAAGGAGGGTCTCTGAGTTTGCAACCGCAATACCAAAGATAGGCCTCAACGAGTCGCTTCCAAAGGCTATAGACAGGATGGGATACGAGGAAAGCGGAGTAATGGCGGTTATAGGCAACAACAAGATAATGGGCATGCTCCTTGCAAGCCACGTCGAAGCCATCATAGCGCTGCACATGCGCAGCAGCAAAGTGGACTACCGGAATTAACAAAAGTAATAAATACATACCCTAAGCAGTATTTACGGCGACACGGTGTACTGATGCTTTACCTAGACGAAGTAGTAATACACAACTTCAAGTCATTCAAGCATTCAGTGATAAAGTTCAACCAGGGATTCAATTGCATAGTCGGACCAAACGGTTCAGGCAAATCAAACATATGCGATTCGCTCCTTTTCGCCCTGGGCGAAATGTCCCTGAGGAGAATGAGGGTCAGCTCCTCAACACAGTTGATAAATTCATCGACGAAAGCTGCAAAGGGCGAGGTAAGAAGGGCTTATGTGAGGCTGAAGTTTACAGGAGACAAGGAGCTTGAGATTACAAGATCTATAAAATCCAACAAGAAGGTTTCCTACAGGCTTAATGGAGAGAGGACTACAAGGCAGGATGTAATAGAAGTGCTTCGCGAGTTCAATGGCCAGATAAACGAAACAAACACGATGACACAAGGAGAGATCACCTACTTACTGAACCTGAATTCAAAGGAGCGAAGGGAAATGATTGATATTGCAGCAGGGATCAAAGAGTTCAATGACAAGAGGGATCTTTCCCTTAAAGAGCTGGAAAAAGTGGAACAGAAGCTCAACGAGGCTAAGCTGCTCCTGAGCGAGAGAATGGGCTTCCTGAGCGATCTTGAGAAAGAGAAGATTGATGCCGAGAAGTACACCGCGCTTACTATGGAGATCAGGCAGCTGAGCTACACCCTGCTCAAGATGCGCGAGACCGACACAGACTCAAAGTACGCCGAATCCGCCGCACAGATGAAGGAGAAGGTTGCTGCTAGGCAGAAGCTGGAGAAGAGGCTTGGCGAACTCGGGCTTGAGATATCTGGATTGCTGAACGACAAGGACAGGATATCAAAAGGCCTGAACGCAAAGTCGGCAGAAGTTGGTTCAACAAACAAGATACTCGAAGAAGTAAACAAGAACATAGCGATAAACGCAACGCAGCTGGCTTCCCACAACGAGGCTGCAAAGTCTGCCAAGGAGAAGGCAGGCACGCTCAGGGTCGACCAGAAGAACCTCAGGGCAAAAGAGAAGGAGAATGCAGAGCAGATAAAGAAGCTCACGTTTGAGCTCGAGATAAAGGTCAAGGATGCACCAGATTTCTCCGCCCCAGGGCAGGAAGACAGCGAAGTAGGGACGCTGACCGAAAGATACAACTCCAATTACAAGAAGGTGGAGGAGCTTGAGACAAAACTGCTTGGCCTGTCATCGGATTTCGCGAAATTCAGCTCCGAGCACGAATCGGTAAACAGGGAGGTGCTTGAAAACCACAGGCTAATGAATGAACACGGAGCAAAGAGGTCAACTCTCACATCTAACATAAAGTCCAGCAAGGAGGCACTCGCAAGCCTCGAGAAAAGCAAGAGCGAAGTCGAGAAGGACCTGAAGAAAGAGGGAGATGCGCTTGTTTCGCTCCAGGCAAGGCTTGACCAGATATATGTAGAAAACGTCAACCTAAGGGAGGCTCTCGTAGCTTCAGGGAAGAGCGAATCAGGCAAGGGCGCCGAGATGATGGCAAAAGAGCTAGGCAAGGGCTTCTACGGAAGGGTTCAGGACCTGTGCAGCTATGATGACAAGTACGCTGTGGCAGTGCAGTCAGCAGCCGGAGGCAGGTTCAATTATTTTGTAGTTGACAGTATTGACACGGCAAGCAAAGCTATAGAGCTCCTGAAGTCAAAGAAGCAGGGCCGGGCATCGTTCATACCAATAAAGGAAGTAGAGGCAAGGCAGGCAAAGCCGCAACCTGGATTAAAGCCGCTCCTGGATTGCCTGAAATTCGACAAGAAATATGAAAGAGCATTCTCGTTCATATTCGCAAACACCTACCTTGTTAACAATATCAGGGAGGCGCAGAAGATAGGCATAGGTTCCTGCAGATTCGTTACTGTAGAAGGAGACCTCGTAGAGCCATCTGGAATCGTATCTGGAGGCAGCATAAAGGCAATACAGCCAACCGGATCGATAGAAAACAAGCTCAAGAAGCTTGAAGCAGAAAACAAGGAAACAAGGGAGAAAATATCAGAGACAAATGCAACGCTAGAGATGATAAAGAAGAAGATTGCCAATTACCTGAACGAGATAATGAACTATGACATAGAGCTAAAGCACGCGCTTGCTGCTGAGGACGATGTAAACAGGAACCTTGACCACCTTGAGACAAAGGTAAAGGCACAGGAGGCAGCGGGCAAGGGCCTTAAGGACAGACTCGATGTGGCAAGGGCAGAGAGGGAACGGACAGAGACATCAATAAGGCTGTTAAAGGACGAGAACACTAAGCTCAGAGCAACGATAGACGGGATAGTCTCCGTAAAGTCGAAGGGCCACAGGTCAAAGGCTGAGGAGGCAAAGCTCCAGGCTGCCCGCGAAGAGGTTGAGAAGCTCAAGATAAGCATAGCATCAACTACAAAGGAGAACGATATGCTCAAGGCCAGGTCGGAAGAGCTGGAAAAAGAGATAGCGAGCGAGGAGACGCTGCTCCACAGCGCAAACGACAGGATAGCCCGGCTCGAAAAGGAGAGCGTGAGCCTAGTCAAGCAAAAGGCAGAGCTGCAGACTGCGCTGGAAGGCCACGACAAGAAGACATCAGGCATGTTCAAGGAGCTTCAGGCGCTGGAAGACAAGGCAAACATGTGCGGCAACGAGAGGGGGAAACTGTCAAACGAGGCAGAGAAGCTTAGCAGGGAACTCATAGAGCTCGAGGGGAAAAAGGCGCAGCTCCAGACCAGGCTCAACGACATACGCGCTGAGTTGGTATCGTACTCTAATGTCGAGGCGCTGAAAGGGGCGAACGTCGAAGAGCTGGACAAGAAGCTGATAATAGCGAGGAACGAGCAGGAGAAGCTCGGGGCCGTAAACATGAAGGCACCGGAAGTATACGAGCTCAAGAAAAAGGATGTAGAGGAATCGCAGAAGAAGATGGAAATACTTGAGAGCGAAAAGACATCAATAATGTCAATGATAGAGCAGATAGAAATGAAGAAGCTCGGCGTGTTCACGGACACGTTCAATTCTGTGAATGAAAACTTCAAGCAACTCTACGGCCACGTCTTTGATGGAGAAACTTACCTATATCTAAAAAATCCAAAGGATCCATTCAACTCCGGGCTCGAGATAAGCGTGGAACTGAACGGCAAGAAGCGCAACCACGAGGAGCTCTCAGGCGGCCAGAAGTCGCTCATTGCGCTTATGCTCGTTTTTGCAATACAGATGAGGATGCCGATGTCATTCTACATATTTGACGAGATAGACATAGCGCTTGACAAGGAGAACTCAAAGAAGCTGTCAACGCTCATGAAGGAGCTGAGCCACAAGTCCCAGTTCATAGTGGTTAGCCACAACGACTCGCTGATAACGGCTGCTGATACTGCAATAGGGGTGGTGAACAGGGCAAACGAGTCCCAGGTAGTCGGAGTTCAGCTAGCAAGCAAATAAATAAGCCTGTCTTGTATCTATTACTGGTGTTTTGTTGCCGAAGAAACATGGTAGAAAGCGCGCAAAGGGAAAGCAACCAATAAACACAACACCTTTCTACATAGCCCTAATAATAGTTTTTATTGCTTACTTCATTTTACAGGGCAACCCAGCATTCGCCATAGTCCTGGGCGCACTGATATTCTTCCTGATAGTCACCATACTTGCAGTTGAGATTTCGAATGGGTTCAAGGAAGAAGGATTCCAAAAGAATGTTACCGAGATAATAATAGCAGTCGTGGTGGTACTGGTCATATGGTTTATACTCAGGGCCGCGCTCAATACTGCGAACCCGCTCGATGTCGTGCCAAGCTGCAGCATGCTACCTGCGCTGCAAAGGGGCGATATGATACTGCTGCAGGGCGCAAACCAGAACAACATTGTTGCGCCAACCGTGAATGTGAGCGTGAGCGCCTGGAACGCATCGTTCAGCAGCATCAACACAGAGGCTCTGCAATGCGTTGCTTATAACCAAACCGGAAACAGCGCCAAGATATCCCAGTTCGTCAGCAGTGGCTACAGGATCGGCCTCCTTGAAACCACGCCGCAGGGGCCAGCCATAGTCCCGCCAACCGCGCAGTCCGGCTCATTGATCAAGTACACGTGCGGCATAACAAACGTGAAATTCCAGAATGGCACCGTAGAGCAAGAGGCCACCACCACAGCAATAACGATAGGCAACACAACGATAACCGGTGACAGGAACAACAGCATTGTAGTTTATGGAACAACCCCACAGGACGACTTCTACAAGCTGGGCGACAGCTACATAGTCCACAGGGCATATGCGATAGTGAATGTGAGCGGCAATTACTATGTATTGACAAAGGGCGACAACAACCCTGGGCTCGACATACAGTACCTTAACGCGCCCCCCAACCTTAGCCAGGTTAGCGGCAAGGTCATAGGAAGTCTTCCATACATAGGCTACGTAAAGCTGATCCTTAGCAACAACTTCGTTGAGCCCACCGGATGCAACTATACCACGCAGAACTAGGCTTCCGCCGGAGCGAATACTTATATATACTTTTCCGTCATAAATACTCTTGAGTTTCCTCAGCCAGAATTTTCAATCTTCTGCTTAGGTTTCTAGTTGTTTTGCATGGCAGATTTGGCAAACAATATACGCTTAGCTGTGGACAGCGGCAAGGTAGCCCTTGGCATGAACAAGGTCATGGACTCGATGAAGGAGAACAAGGCCAAGCTCATAGTAATCGCGTCGAAGAACAGGAATGACATACTGCAGGACATCAGACACGCATCGAAAATATCAAATACCAAGACAGTAATATTTGAAGGCGACTCAATGGAACTTGGTGCCGTATGCGGGAAACCGTATTCTGTGTCTGCGCTTTCCGTGATAGAGGAGGGCCACTCAAAGATACTTGAGGAATCATAAGGTGAATCATTGCCAAACGGAGAATTTGCTGCAAGGAAGCTTCTTCGCCAGAGAAAGCACCAGCGCATGCTCAAGAAGCCCCTGAAAAGAAGGAAGCTAAAGCTTAAGCAGAGGTACGACCCCATGGGAACAGTGCCCATGGCAAAGGCGCTTGTACTCCAGAAAGTTGCGGTGGAGCAGAAGCAACCGCACTCAGGCATGATAAAGGGGGTAAAGGCCCAGCTCATCAAGAACCACAAAGTTGTTGGAGCATTTGTCCCTGGGGACGGTTCAATAAACTTCATCGACGAGCACGACGAAGTCACGATAGTAGGGATGGGCGGCTCGCAGAGGGGCCAGATGGGCTGCATTCCAGGATGGAAGTACAAGGTTATAGCAGTGAATGGAACTGATATTCAACAGATAAGGAAGGGCAAGAAGGAGAAGCCGAAGAGATGAAGTTGATGGCAGAAGCGCAGGTCCAGGAAATGCAAGCGGAAGAAGTGAAGCAGGAGCCGGTGCAGGAAGCGAAGAAGCCGGCAAGGAGGAGGGCCAAGCCGCCTGCCCCAGAACTGGAGCAAATGCCCAGTGCGCCAAAGAGTGAAATACTTCTTTTCAACAAGTACAGCTACAACGTGGAGATACTAGACCCGAGCGTAAAAAACTATGTTAATCTCAAGCCGCTAGTATTCCCTGAGACATTTAGGAAGGGGAGCCAGCACAAGTTCTCAAAGGCAGATCTCAACATAATAGAGAGGTTTGCAAATGACCTCATGAGAGGAGGCACTGGGGGGAAGATATCAGGAAAGGTCATAAGGACAAAGGGCAGGCTGCAGGGCAAGAAGTTCACGGTCATGAGGGTAATAGAGGATGCATTTGACAAAGTGCACCACCAAACTGGAAAGAACCCAATACAAATACTTGTCAGGGCGCTCGAAAATTCTGCCCCTATAGAGGACACAACCAGGGTAAGATACGGAGGAATAATCTCAAACATACCTGTTGACGTAAGCGCGAGCAGAAGGCTCGACATCGCGCTCAGAAACCTTGCAATGGCTACTATAATAGGCTCGTTCGGTAACAGGAGGAGCATTGTTGACACTATGGCCAGCGAGCTGGTTCTTGCAGCAAAGGGCGATGTCAACAGCTATGCGATAAAGCGCAAGAACGAGATAGAGAGAATGGCAAGGAGCGCCAAGTAACCGGTGCGATTATGGTAAGAAAGGAGTTCGTTGTAGAAGAGATTACAAAGATAATGGGCGATATAGAGCAGATAAGAAACGTTGCAATTATAGCTCATGTGCACCACGGAAAGACAACGCTCACCGATTCCCTACTTGCAAAGGCAGGACTCATATCAAAGCAGGTAGCAGGCGACGTGCTTTACACAAACTACGAGGCAATAGAAAAGGACAGAAGGATGACAATAAAGTCAGCGGCGATTTCCCTGGGGTTCAACTACGGCGGCAAGGACTACATAATAAACCTGATTGACACGCCAGGCCACGTTGACTTTGGCGGCCACGTGACAAGGTCGATGAGAGCTGTAGACGGCGTTATCCTTGTTGTAGACCCTGTAGAGGGTATCATGCCCCAGACAGAGACGGTGTTAAGGCAGTCGATGAAGGAGAAGGCAAAGCCTGTCCTATTCATAAATAAGAGCGACAGGCTGCTCACAGAGCTGAGGCTTACGCAGGAACAGACGTTCCAAAGGCTGCTCGACCTGATAAACAACGTCAACAAACTGATTGAGCAATACGCGCCTATCGAGTTTGCAGACAAGTGGAAGGTGAGCGTTGAGGCTAACAGCGTAGCGATAGGCTCGGCAATGAAGAAATGGGCGATTTCAAAGAGGACTATGGAGACCCACAAGGTGACTTTCAAGGAGATATTTGACCTTACAGAGAAGGGAGACGAGAAAAAGCTACAGGAAGTGGCACCTATAGACGAGACCGTGCTATCAATGATAATAGAGCACCTGCCAAACCCGAAGCAGGCACAGGTCTACAGAATACCACACCTATGGCACGGCGACCTGGAAAGCGAGGATGGGAAGGCGATGATGGGCGTGGACGCAAAGGCAAAGACCAATGCAGTCGTATTTGGAGTCACTTATGACCAGCAAGCCGGCGAGATCGCAATAGCAAGGGTGTTCTCAGGGACAATAAAGAAGGGCATGGAGCTAAACATATCAGGGCAGAACAAGCCAGAAAGGATACAGCAGGTTGGCGTGTTCATGGGCCCTGACAGGGTTCTTGTTGACCACATCCCAGCAGGAAACATAGCAGCGATAATCGGCGTAAAGAGCGCAAACGTTGGCGACACTATAAGCGAGAATGAAATAGAGCCGTTTGAGCAGATAACCCACTACTCAAAGCCTGTGGTTACAAAGGCAATAGAAGCCAAGGATTCAAGGGACACAACAAAGCTGATAGAGGCGCTGCGAGAGCTCTCAAAGTCAGACTTCACGATAGAGGTAAGGATAGACCAGGATACAGGTGAGCACCTTGTAAGCGGCATGGGCGAGCTACACCTTGAAATAATAGAAACAAAGCTCAAGGACGAGTTCAAGGTGCCGATAATATCAAGCGAACCGATAGTCGTTTACCAGGAGACTATAGAAAAGAAAGCCGGTCCTATAGAAGGAAAGTCGCCAAACAGGCACTCGAAGTTCTATGTAAACGTGGAGCCCCTCCCGAAGAGCTTCGTCGACGCGATGGATGAAGGGACGATAAAGGAGGGCAAGCCAAAAGGCCAAGCCGCCATAGAGGCAATGATAAAGGCTGGGCTCGACAGGCCCACCGCAAAAGGAGTAGTCGATATAGCAAACAGGTGCGTTCTTGTAGATGCCACAAAGGGTGTCCAGTACATGCATGAGGTAATGGAGCTGCTTATAGACGGGTTTGAGGAGGCGGCGAAAGACGGTCCATTAGCAAGGGAGAAGTGCAATGGCATAATGGTTAGCATAATAGACGCAACAATACACGAGGACCCAGTGCACAGGGGCCCCGCGCAGATAATACCAGCAATAAGGAACGCGATCTATGCCGGCGTGCTGATGGCCGGTGTATTTCTGCTTGAGCCAAAACAGAACTTTACAATCAACATTCCCCAAGAATACATGTCAGGGGTAATAACAATGCTCCAGGGCAAAAGAGGCGTAGTGCAGACGATAAACCAGGACAGGGAACAGGTCTCAATAATATGCAAACTGCCTGTTGCCGAAACAATAAAGGGATTTGCCAACGACCTTAGGAGCGAGACCCAGGGAAGGGCCATATGGTATACTGAATTTGCAGGTTACGATAAGATGCCGACAGAGCTCCAGAACAAGGTTGTAAGAGAGATAAGGAAAAGAAAGGGCCAGCCTGAGGAGCCGCCAAAGCCAGAGCAATTCCTTGAATAACAGTTTTATCTCTCCACGTGGAATTCATCGAGTGAGCGGCGCAATCGCTCCGCCGTCGCCTCTTCGTTCCTCCTCTTAATCCTCGCCATAATTAGCGCATCTCTTGCTTCCCTGGCGCCCTTCCTTTTTGTATTAATCTTGTGGATAACACGCCCGTACAGGTTTACATCAATTAATCCCGGATATCTTCCCAGTGTGTGGTACATTGCATCTGAAACCTGTGTTGAAGGTTCTTCTATGGAAAGGAAGTGGCTCGCAATGTTGTCAACAAGCCCCCTGCCATCGCCAGGCATCATGAAGCCTGCGCCCACTGCGTCCTGCACAACATATATAGGAGGGTATTTCCACTCTGCCAGCAGAGCCTGTATGCCCGGCAATTTGATGCCTTCAGCAAGGTACATTTCCCTGTGATAGGCCAGGTATGCCTCAACAACCCTCTCCCTGATCCTCTCAGCCATCCGCCCGGTGAAATACCCAGCTTTGATCCCGCTGCCAACAAGGAAAATCACATTTCCTACAGAAGGCTCAGGCAGCCTCTGGTCCACGAATTCGCGTCTAGACCTCTCATCAGCACCCAAATATGGAAGTATGAGCTTTAACCTGCTAAAAGCCATGCAGTTTTTCTTTGGGTGGGTAAGAAGCTCCAGTAAACCTGACACAAGCTCTCCAACATGTTCCTGCACGACGCTTTCTTCCAAGAACTCTCCGTATCTAGGCATCGCCCGTCTTAGCCTTGCACCAAGCGTACCAGCATTCACGTCAAACGCTGTGGCTTCGCTGAAATGCCTCAGCAGCTGTGGCACTGCCGCCACTGCCCTGGCATTGCAGTCGGCATTACCGATGCTAGCCAAGACATGGGCGCCACCACCCTGAGTCTCACGACTAGATACATGCGCCAAATTACTCCACCCACTTAAAGAAGAATGGGAATTTATTTATAGTTAATGCAGCGTTCCGTTTACTGCGACTGCCGCTATTTGAAAATTTGAAAAGCTTTAAATATCTGCTACCAATAATACTAGATAGCAGTCTAAGTTCTCATTGTCCGGTAACGGACCACGAATGAGGGAAACTGACGTGATAACATGGCAAAATCATATGTCAACTTTGCAGTATCTGGAGAGGTCGTGGCAAAGACCCTGGAAGCTTTGCAGCTAGCAAAGCAGAGCGGAGCGGTAAGAAAGGGAGCCAACGAAGTAACAAAGAGCGTGGAGCGCGGCCTTGCAACATTTGTTGTGCTAGCTGAGGATGTGGAACCGGAAGAGGTAGTTGTTCACATACCAAAGCTCTGCGAACAGAAGAAGATCGCTTACTCGTATGTGCCAAAGAAGGTTGACCTTGGCAAGGCAATCGGTATGAATGTCCCGTGTGCAGCGGTTGCCATAGAGTCGCAGGGCAACGCCGCAGCTGCAATAAAAGACGTTGTCTCAAAGGTTACAGGCGCGTCTCACCATAAGGAAGAGAAAAGAGAAGCAGAACCTGCAATGCCAAAGGAAGAGAAGAAGCCCGCTCCAAAGAAGGAGAAAGTGCAAGCAGTGCAGAAGCCAACTGCATGACGAATGATCAACATGGCGGATGAGCAACAGCAGCAACCAACATTTTCAGGATTCCTCGCAGAGATAGTGGAGATAAATGAGACTGTAAAGACGGGAATTTACGGTGAAATCTATACAGTATCTTGCAAGATAATGGAGGGTAAGGACAAGGGCAGGATAATAAGAAGAAATATGCTCGGCCCTGCAAAAGTCGGCGACATAATCAGGTTACCTGACACAAGCAGGGAAGCTAGGGAAATAAAGGTAAAGTAATAGTGGTCTAATGGCGAAGTGTGCATACTGCTCGAGCGAACTGAAGAAAGGAACAGGAACGCTCTACGTCTACAGGACGGGAGAACTCGCGTACTACTGCTCGAACAGCTGTTTCAAGAACCACGTTATAATGGGGAGAAAGATAAACAGTAAGCTTGTCAAGAAAGATGTAAAGCCCAAGCCAGTGGTCGAGAAGAAACAGCAGATGAAGTGATGAAGCGCCAGGGACTGCTTGAAAAGCTGGCAATAAGGTCTGTCGACTCAAGGTTCATGCGCGTTATCGAAACCATAAGGACGGGATGGAGTGACTACAGTTTTATTTTCTACATAGGCAGCGTATCGGCCATACTCGGCAGCTTGTTCGGTTTGGTCGGATGGGCTTCTATAATAGTTACAGTTATGTTTTTTTACTATGTTGGCAGATTTAGGCAGCACCAGAAGCGTGAAATGTCAAAAAGAGTACAGTCTGGGCTTTAACGCCCTCTGCTATTGACAAAGTTGCCCTTTCTCATCTCTTCCTCAAACACGTCATCAAGGTCGACGGCCTGGGCGTCTGCCTCCTTGAGTCTCCGTGTGAGCACTGATTCGTTGTATTCTGGAAATTCCACTCCAGAAACAACAAGCATGACTCTAAGCGAATCCTTCTGCATTTCCGGGTCTATCCTGGCGCCCCACTTGAGCAGGGCATCGCTGCTTATCCTTCCGGCTATGTCCTGGAACACCGATTCAGCTTCCCTGAGCGTAAGGCTCTCCCCACCAACTATGTTGACCAGCGCCTTCCTTGCTGTTCCAAGATTAGCGTCAAGCATCGGGCTCTTGAGGGCATTCTCAAGCGCAACTGTTGTCCTACCGGTTCCGTTTGAGGTTGCAATTCCCTCTCCAGAGCCTATTACAGCATAACCAGCATCTTTCAAAACGCTTCTGAGGTCGGCAAAGTCAATATTCACCATTCCAGGCTTTGTTACCATCTCTACTATGCCTTTTGTTGCCCCGGCAAGTACTTCATCTGAGACGCGAAACGCCATATTTAACGGCAGGTCAGGCGCAACAGAAAGCAGCTTGTCATTATGTATTATTATTGTCGTATCTGTCATTTTCTTTAGCTTTGAAAGCCCTTCAAGCGCATTCCTCATTCTTACCCTACCCTCGCTTGAGAATGGCAGCGTTACTATTGCCACAGTAAGCGCACCAATGTCTCTTGCCTGTTGCGCAATTGTTGCAATAGACCCGGTTCCTGTGCCGCCGCCCAGCCCGCATGTGATGAACACAAGCTGAGCATCTGCTAACATATGTTTTATCTCCTCCTTGCTTTCTACTGCAGCATCTTCTCCGACTCTTATGTCGCTCCCTGCGCCAAGCCCTTTTGTAAGCCTCTTCCCAAGAAGCAGCTTCCTTTCCGCCTTTGTCTTTACAAGATGTGGCGCGTCCGTATTCATCGCGATAAGTGTCGCGCCCTGCACTCCTATTCCGCTGAGCCTTGACATCGTGTTGCTTCCGCTTCCTCCTGTCCCAACAACATATATTTTTGGCTTTGCGCTTTCAATAAAGTGAAGTATCTCCTCGTCATCAGGACTAAGTGTAGGCATGAGAATACCGGTCGTGGTCTCTCATATATAGCTCAAAACAGATAAAAAGCTATTGCAATTGATTTATTAGTGGAAATCCGCAATGTATTATATTCCCGTATGGAAAATATTAATCGGTCAGCTTATGGTTTCTAGAAAGGGCGCAGCCGGAAGAAGGGTCAGGGACATAAAGCTCAAGAAATCAATGAAGGTATCAGAGCTCATAGACTCAATGGAGGAGATGGGCGGCTTCTCAGGCCAGCACATGGTCAATGGAATAAGGATAATGAAAAGAATGCTGGCTGACAAGAACTCGTACAATTTCCTTTCTTTCCCTGCAGACCTTGTCTCAACCGGCTTGCGCGGGGCTCTGGCTGGCGCTGTCAAGTATTTCGATGCAATAATCACTACAGGGGGCACATTTGACCACGACATCGCAAGAGCTGTTGGCGGGACATACTTTGCAGGCACGTTTGAAGCTGACGACAGCCAGCTTTTGCACAAAGGGATCTACAGGCTCGGCAACATTTTCATAGAAAAGGACGAATACGGGCTCAAGGTTGAGAATGCCTTCAGCGAAATAATGAATGACTTATACGGGTCAAATGGCCATAAGACTGAGTACAGCCCAAGCGAACTTGGCGTTGAGTTCGGGAAAAGAATCAAGGACAACAATTCAATAATCAGGCAGGCGTACTTGCACAAGGTTCCAATTTTCTGCCCTGGAATAGTCGATGGCGCTTTTGGAACTCAGCTTACGCTTTTCTCACAAGACCACAAGTTCAAGCTTGATGTGTTAAAAGACGAGCTGGCCCTTAGCAACATATCATTTGACCAGAAGACCACAGGAGCGCTGATGATAGGCGGAGGGATAAGCAAACATCACGTAATTTGGTGGAACCAGTTCAAGGGAGGTCTTGACTACGCTGTTTATATAACAACAGCATCTCAATATGATGGTAGTTTGTCAGGGGCAAGGCTCACTGAAGCCGTATCATGGGGCAAGATAAAGGAAAGGGCAAAGTACGTAACAATAGACGGCGATGCCACCGTAATACTGCCTGTGATGCTCTCTGCGCTTGACATTGTTTAGGTGACACGCTGGCAGTAACCTCCCACGAAGCGCAAAGGCGCACGCTTAAAATAGCTACAGAGCTTCCAGTTCCTGAGCGCATAGCCAAGGATATGGAACTGGTAAGAGGAAGGCTAATGAGCTTCACGCCATCTGATTTTGGCGCAGAACCGCTTTTTTCAGCATCAACACACCTGCTCAACAATCCAGGCAAATGCCTCCGCGCTGCCCTGGTCCTGAGTTCTGCTGATGCGCTTAACCTGGAGCCGTTGGCCGGATTCATAGACCTTGCGCTTGCTTTTGAGGTCCTGCACGCAGCATCCCTGATTGTTGACGACCAGATAGACCGGGATAAGACAAGACGAGGGGTTCCTGCTGTGCACATCAAGTACGGGCTAGAGACTGCTGTGCTAGCAAGCCACGCAGAAGTTGCAAAGGCGATAGAGCTGGCAGCAAGGTATGGCCAAGATGTTATGGTAATGGCAGCGCATGCTGCCAGGGACATGAGCGACGGGGAGCAGCGTGACATGAACATGCAAAGGCGCGGGCAGCAGCCTGACCTTACCGAATACATTGATATGATTGACAGGAAGACAGCTTCACTAATAGCTGTTTCATTGAGCGCACCGGCTGTAAACGCAGGCAACAGGCAATTAGCAGATATACTCCACGAAATGGGCATGAACATGGGCAGGTCGTTTCAGATAAGAGATGACATATTAGAGTACACAGGATTTAAGGAGAGAGAATCAGAGAACAGCGAAAGCGAAAGGCTTGCAAGACCAAACATAGTGCGAGTTTTTGAGGCTGCCGGCAGGGACACGCCTCTTTCAACTGCAATAAAGCTGAACAACCACTATGTCGGCGAAGCCAGGAAACTGCTTGGCCAGCTACCCGACCCAGGCCTATTCGAGGAATACCTCGCGTTTTTGGAGATAAAGCAATAAAGCCTTTGGCACACTACTCTATGTGTTTCCATGAAGCCCAGCATAACAATCATAGTGCTAGACACTATGCGGCTTGACGAGTTCCAGGAACTTGAGAAAAAACACCAGGAGTTCAAGAAACTAGGGTTCACCTTCCTGAACAACTGCATAGCCCCTGCCCCATGGACATTACCTTCCCATGCATCGCTTTTAACAGGCAAGTACCCGAGCGAGCACGGGGCGCATGAAACAAGGGAGATAAAGACACTTGACATTGCAAGGATCAGGCTCAGGGAACGCACGCTTGTTACAGACCTCAGGGAGCTCGGATACAAAACATATGGGATATCAGCGAATCCGTACGTGCATCCGATATATGGGTTCGATGAGTTCAACAAGTTCATAGAGGAGTCATACTTCACAGACATTTCAGGCGGAGTAATAAAGATGCCGAAGAGGCTGCGTGGACTCGCAGCAAAGTACAGGAACATGTACGGAGAAGACATCATAAAGGTGCCGCTCAGCATGTTAAGGGAGAACCCAAACCTGATATTCGAGGCACCAGCAGTAGGTATACTAACGGCAAAGTCAGCGTTCGGCAAGCTCAGGGCAAAGCTTGTGGATGGCTGGCCGATAGAGAAGGGAGGCAAGAGAATAACAAAGACTGTAAACGGGATGCGCTTTGGAAAGCCATTCTTCCTGTTCATTAACTTAATGGAGGCGCATGATCCATACATGGGCTCAAGGAAGGACTTCAACTGGGCTACCACGTTCCTGAAGAATGGACCCAACAGCAAGCTTATAGCGCAGTGGAAAAGGCTCTATTCGGTGGGTTCCCTCAGGGCCTATAGATATGCCGCCCGGATAGTGAGCGGCCTGCAGGAGCGATATGGCAGCAACCAGCTGACCATTGTAACAAGCGACCACGGGCAGGCGTTCAACGAGCATGGTTTCATAAGCCACGGAACCGTGC
The DNA here is from genome assembly GCA_030037495.1 of Microcaldota archaeon. Taxonomy (GTDB): domain Archaea; phylum Micrarchaeota; class Micrarchaeia; order Micrarchaeales; family Micrarchaeaceae; genus JAJZYD01. Next base: position 84,884 of record JASHRG010000007.1, read on the forward strand.
TCTATGATGAGGTTGTAAAGATACCAATGGCTGTGAAGACCCCTGGTGTTGATAGGGCCAGGATAAGCGGTTATTCATCCTTGGTGAATGTGAGGGACTTCCTTTCCGAGGCAATAAATGGAAACGAGCACGCGATCGAGAGGCTTTGCTCAAAGGCTGTGTACTCGGAAAGCTTCGGCATACCAGCAAACATAAGCATGGTTCCGGGTATAGACATGGCAAAGCTTAGGGCATTCGACAAGCCAAAAAGGCGAAAGTTTTCCTAGGTAGATTATCCGACATAAGGTATAAATCAGAGTTTCGCGATAAACATAAGTGGGTTAATGAAGAGGATTCTGCTTGTCGACCTGTCATCCAGGACGACAAAAGTAGGGGGAGAGGCAAGGGTGGTAGCAGAGCTGTTCGAGGGGCTGCAAAAGCCGTTCAGGACATATTACCTTGGCTTCAACACGCACTATATTGATGAGCAGGGATCAAACAAGATACTGCTGAAGAAGACCCTGCCTGTTGACGCAAAGACCAGGAAAATGCGCATATCTGAACTCAAGGTTGCTAGAATTGCATACAATATTATCTTTATCAGGAGGAGGAAATGGTTCGGGCTGCACCCAGATGAAAACAACAAGGTTATGGAGTATGCTCCAAACGTGGTGGTCTCAAACTCGATAGCAGATTTCCCGCTTTTGCTCTACTTCAAAAGAAAAATGAACTTTAAGGTAGTGTATGTTGATCATGGCAGCATCTCCACTACCGCGCTGCTTGGCTACTTTGCCAAAGAAAGCATACCGCTTACGGTTGGATCAGGCATCCACGGGCTGAGCCCCGAGTCCATAAGAAGGAAGTTCTTCGACTTCTTCGACCTCAATATTGCACTAAACAAGAAACAATACGAAGCGATCAAGAAGCTTACAAATAAGGTAGCCTACATACCAAACGGGATAGAGGTAGAGGTAAAGAAGGGCGGGGACGATTCGCGCAGATTCAGGGAAAGGTACGGCATAGGCAAGAACGACTTTGTAATCCTGTACCTTGGCAGGATGTTTGAGCGCCAGAAAAGGGTAAGCACCCTTATTGATGCATTCAAGATGACGAAAAACCCGAGGTTAAAGCTTGTGCTTGCAGGAAGCGGGCCATCCCTCGCAGAATACATAGAAACGGCAAGCGGAGACAGCAGGATAATATTCACCCATGAGCTCCAGGAGAACCAGATAAACGCGGTCTACGAGTCAGCAGATGTGTTTGTGCTGCCATCAATGTGGGAGGGATTCAGCATAGTGACCCTTGAGGCAGCCGCGCATAAATTGCCTATGATACTATCAGACAATGCTTATATCGAAGACCTGAAGCTGAAGAGCATAGGTCCCATCCCAAGCTTCAGGACAGGGGACGCCACAGGACTCCATAAACTATTGGAAAAGATAGCTTCAGATGCGAAGTTTAGGGCAAGGGCAGCAGCATCTTCAGCGGCAATAGCAAAAGAGTTCACTCCGGAGAAGATGGTTAGCAAGTACAAGGATGCAATAAACAGGCTTACTCAATGACGCCTATCCCTGCAAACTTTCCTTTAGAATAGAGTACAAACCTGCCAAGCTCCTTTGTTTCATCGTAGCTTTCTGCAGGGATTTTTCTTTCAAGCTTAAACTGGGCTATAATAGCATTAAGAGGCTCAATTTTGCCCCTTGTGCTTTCGCTTCCGTTAGTGGTGTCTACATACTTCAACACATTTACTGACTTGCAAGGAACATCATTACCATTAAACTTTATGTTAGGTTTTTCTCCAAAGCTGAGAACTACGAATACTTTTGCTTTTATAGTGCTCTCAGGCCGTACTTCGCTCGCATTTTCACATACAACAGAGCCTCTAACATCTTCAGTTACCTTTTTTTCAAGTAAAACTGCAACATTCTCCCCTGCTTTTGCGGTCTTGACTCTTCTGCCCTTAACAGTTATCTCTTTTATCTTAACTGATGTACCAGAAGGCAAGATCCTCGCAGTTTTGCCAGAGTTAAGTTTTCCTCTAATTACTTTGCCAACAAGAAGGTCATTCCTGCCCTCAAGAAACCCTTGAAGAAGTAGTCTAAGCGGGCCCTTACCGCTGGAATCATGGTCTTCAGAGCCTTCATAAATCAGCTCAAGCAGCGTCTTTCCCTTATACCAACTCATCTTCTTGCTTTTCTTTACGAGGTTTTCACCATTATAAGCCGAGACGGGTACGAACTTCACATTCTCTTTTGCAAACCCTATCCTTCCAATGAACTCCTGGAGACCATCAATTATAGATTCGAATCTTGACTGATCATAACCACAAGTATCCATCTTGTTTACTGCTACAACGAGTTTCTTGATTCCTAGCATTCTTGAGATGAAGAGGTGACGCTTTGTTTGATCACGAATCCCCTCATCTTTCTTTGCAGATACGAGCAATAACGCTATTTCTCCATAAGAGGCACCGCTTATCATGTTCTTGATTAGTTCCTCGTGGCCAGGAACATCGATAAATGCAAATGCAAGTTTCTTGTATTTTATTTGTGCTCTTGTCGTATCATAAGTCATTTCTTGCTCTCTCTCTTCAGCAAAGCTATCAAGAATAAAAGCAGGTTCAAACGCCTTGCCAAGCCTTTTGCTGTATTCCTTTGCCTCATTAATCCTTACCTGAGTTGCAGCGCCAGTTTCCATTAAGATGCTTCCAATTAAAGTGGACTTGCCATGGTCCTTGTGCCCTAACAAAGAAATAGTCTTTACCTGCATGCAATCACATGTAGCCAAGCGCGCGCAACTTCTGCATAGTGTATTCGCGCTCTTTGTCCATGCTCCTACCTGATCTCTCTTCTATCTTTGTGCTTTCGAGTTCCTTTATTATATCATCTATAGTTTTTGCATTTGATTTTACAGGTACTGTGCAATTCGTGCAGCCAAGGCTCCTGTACCTAAACCCATTTCTGGAAAAGTAGAGAGGATTAACTGGTATTTTTTCTTGCTTGATGTACCTCCAAATATCAATCTCGTTAAAGTCCAGCAGAGGGTGTATCCTTACGTGACCTCCTTCATCAAGCTTTGATGAGTACTCATCCCAGAGCTCAGCTGGCTGGTCCTTATAGTTCCATTTGAAGCTCTTGCTCCTTGGACTCATGTACCTCTCCTTGCTCCTTATTCCATGTTCGTCCCTTCTTATCGATACAATAAGGGCATCAAAGCCATACTGCTTCATGACTTTCTTGAGCGTTTCTGGCTTATTCTTTCCGCAGCAAGCTGAGCCAAGCGAATCTGGCGCGATGTCGCTATAAGCAACAATTAGGTTAAGGTTCCATTTCTTGGCGAGATAATCTCTAAATGCATAGGTTTCAGGGAAATCAATTCTGTTGTCAATGTGGATTACTGGGAAAGGAACCTTGCCAAGGAACGCCTTTCTCGCAAGGGCCAGCATTGTTGTAGAATCCTTTCCCATGGACCAGAGCGCAGCTACATTCTTGAATTTCTGCTTGCCCTCTCTAAGCACAAATATGCTCTTTTCTTCAAGTGTCTTAATATCCTGTTTTATCATGAAACCCACTCCTTGTAGTCTTTGTTCGTGTTCAGCAAGCTGATCAGGTATATCGTAGCTCCCTGGACCTTGCCCCTGGCATTCATGGTCACAGGAGTCTTTGCCAGCTCCTTGTATCTCGAATCATAAATCATAACATAAGAGCTTTGAAGGTCGCCCAGTTTCTTTATCTTTTTTGGGAAGAACACCTTGTAGTACTTGGCCCCGCCAGATTTGAGCGACTTCTCAAAGGACTTCCAGTTGCTTTCGCTAGAGTCTTTCCAAAGTTTCTCCGCTGCATCAGCAATAACGTTTGTTTTTGCCATAATATCAGCTCATGTAGCCAAGAGCCTTTAGCTTGGCCATGACCACATCACGATCCTTCTTCTTCCCGTCCTTCTCTCGCATCTCAGCCACAAGCTCTCTTAGAACAAACGTAACATAATCTGAGACAGAAGAGAAACCAGTACCATTTATCTCCTCAGTGATCTTCTCGAAGAGCGGTGCAGGTATCGTTATCGTCGTATACTTCCTTTTTACTGCCATCAAATCACAATAATGTTATATAATGTTATAACATTATAATATAAATAGGTTTCGCTTTGATGGCTTTGTGTATAAAGTCACTTTTGTGTAAAAAGCCTGTGTTTTTGCTGAGTTATTACACAAAGCCCGCTTTGCTGGCTCAATCAGGAAGCTTGATAACATCGCCGACTTTCGGGGCGTATGCATCGTAGCCCTCAAGCTTCAGCGACTCAGCAAAAGATTTTGCATTATCCTGGTCTCCGTGCACACATATCACTGACTTAGGTGAGCTTTTCTTGACGTATTCGAACAGGTCGCTCCTCCCTGCGTGTGCTGAGAAATCATGGAAGCTATGCGGGGCAGCCACCTTGGTTTTCACCCCATTAACGTTAACCATGCCGGTTTCAATGAGCATTCTGCCATTGGTGCCTTCCTGCTGGTAACCGGTGAGGAAGACATGGGAGTTCTTGCCAAGCTTTGTTATGTAGTCCATGACCGGACCGCCGTTAAGCATGCCAGAGGTCGTAAGCACGATGTTTCCACCGCTCAAAGCGTCTTTTCGCTCGCTCTTCTCCCCAACCCAGACCGCCTCATGAGATGCCTTTGTAAGCGAATCCGCATTGCTTATGAAATTAGGGTTGTTGAGCACTATGGAAGTTGCGTCTTTTGCCATGCCGTCTATGTATGTGTACTGCGAAAGGTTGTGCTGATGGAGTATCAGCATTAGCTCCTGGCTCCTCCCAACTGCGAAAGCTGGAACAAGAGCAGTGCCCCTATTTTCTATCGTCTCCTTTATCTTGTCAACAAACTCCTTTACTGTTTTCTTCCTGTCAGGATGCTCTTTCCTTGCATATGTTGACTCTATGATAAGCACATCGCTTTTTACAACTTCAGCGCCCTTGTGCAGCCCCTGCGGCTGCAGTTTGAAGTCCCCAGTGTAGACTACTCTCTTATGGTCTTTGCCCAGCGCCCTCTCAACAAGCGTTATTGAACTGCCGCTTATGTGCCCTGCATCGAAGAACTCTATGTCAAAGTTGCCGAAGTGGGCTTTGCTGTGGTAATCCAGGCTGATGTACTTGTTGACGAACTCTCCCAACTGCCTTCTGTGGAACCTTGGCTTTAGGTGCTGCTTCTTTGCTATCTTTATTGAGTCATCGAGCAACAGGTTGGACAGCCTCAGGGTTGGCGTAGTGCCAAATGTAGGGATCACCTGCTCTTCGTACAACGCAGGGCCAAAGCCACTGTGGTCCAGATGCGCGTGGCTTAGTATGAACGCATCAATCTTAGGTATGCTTGTAGGGTAGTCTATGGTTCCATCTATCTTTATGCCAAAGTCAAATATCAGGCTCCTGTCGTCCTTCAGCATTATTGCTGAGCGGCCAACCTCCTGCGCTCCTCCATAGAACTTGAATTGCATTTGAAAACACGTGCTCTGGTCAGTTTAACTTCATCGCTAGTCTATATAAAGATTATTATTCAATATTCTTTGATTCCATGCCAGATGAAGTGACATTTTTTGACCTCGTAGCGACAGTCAAAATAAAACCAGGAGTCACTGTCGAGAAATACGGGGGCATGATAAACTCATCGTTTTTTGATGGGGCTAAGGTCTTGGGCACATTGCAGCAGAAGAAGCTTGTAAGCCTCAGCACAGCGATGCCTGACCAAAACCCAATAACTGTTACTGACACAGGAAAGCAGCTTATTGCTGAAGCGGAAGAAAGGTCAAAACAGGAGTTTGACCACCTTGACCTTGAGATATTGAACCAGGTATCAAAGGGAAAGAGCAACCCGGATGAGATAGGCAAGGCTATGAATGTCAGACCAAAGGACCTCGCCATGCACCTTTACAAGCTTTACAAGCAGGACTACGCCACATACGAGTTCGTTACTGGCAGCGTCAATGTTATGCTTACGGAGAAGGGCTTCACCCAGGCAAAGACTGGCATGCCGGTCAAACAACAGCCTGCCCAGCCGGCACAGATGCTGCCGCAGGGCCAGGTGATGCAAGGCCAAATGCCGAAGATGGGCGCACCGATGCAGATGCAGGGCATGCCTCAGGGCAAACCAATGCAGCAGGGGAAGCCAACGCAACAGCCTGCCCAGGAGCACATAGAGATACCAATGCAGCCTCCTTCTGCTCAGTCCGAAGATGATCCCAGGCAGCATGATGGCGCAGGCACAATGCCTGAGAAGAAGGGAGGACACATGAAGCTGGTAATACTTGTAATTATCATAATCGTGATAATAGCAGCGCTCGGCTACCTCTACTACAAGCACATAATATAAAAAGTAATAAATAGTGCTGCTGATATTCCTATTTGTCGAGAGAAGGGAGTTCATGCTGCAGCTTATGGAGTATAGCAAGGCGAATCAGCTGCTCAAGAAGTACGGCATAAGGTCGGTTGATAGCGCATACGTCTCAAGCGCAAAAGAGGCAGCAAAATTTTCCAACAAAAAGCCAATAGTGCTGAAGGCGATTTCCGGCAAGGCGCTGCACAAGTCAAAGAGCGGGCTCATCCAGATAAATCTGGGGAGCGAGAAGGAGATAACAGATGCATACGATCTTCTTGTGAAGAGAGCCCAGAAGTTCAAGCCATTCAAAATTCAAGCGCAGAAGATGGTTAAGAATGGCATAGAGATAATAATTGGTGGCAGAGTAGACCAGCAATTTGGGAAGCTTATACTGATAGGGCTTGGCGGCATATACGTAGAAACGTTCAGGGACTTTGCGCTTAGGGTATGTCCAATAACAAGGTTTGATGCAAGGTCAATGCTCTCCCAGCTGAAATCCAGGAAGGTGATTGCCCCAGACAAGGGCGCAGAGATCATGATAGAATCGCTGCTGCTCAAGGTCTCAGACATGCTGATCACGAACGACATCAACGAGCTGGATCTCAATCCATTGATACTTCATGATGGGACATATGATGCAGTTGATATAAGAATTTTGAAATAGGTGTGAAATGAAGAGTTCAAAGATGAAATACCAGGACCTCACGCATATTCTCAGCCCAAAGAGCGTTGCGGTTATAGGCGCGTCTGAGAATCCCGCAAAAGTGGGCCATGCAATAATGCAGAACTACGTCGATGTGGGCTTCCAGGGTCAAATATACCCAGTCAACATCACTGCAGTTGACAAGATAATGGGCTACAAGTCATTCAAGAGCATACTTGACATAAAAAAGCCAGTAGACCTTGCTGTGATATCTATACCAGCAGAGTTTGTGCCATCTACGATAGAACAATGCGGAAAAGCAGGAGTCAAGGGCATAGTCGTGGTGAGCAGCGGCTTTGCAGAGGTAGGCAACCAGAAGCTTGAGGATCAGCTTATTGCCGCAGCAAAGAAAACAAAGATACCGATAATAGGGCCAAATTGCCTTGGGGTAATGGACTCCAGAGGAAGGAACGACACTCTTTTCCTGCCAACTTTCAAGATAGACAGGCCAAAGGTTGGAAGCGTAAGCTTTGCCTCACAGAGCGGCTCTGTCGGAAGCTCAATCCTTGACCTTGTGAGCGGGGAAGGGCTCGGCCTATCAAAGTTCATCTCATATGGCAATGCATCTGTTGTTGACGAAGTCGACGTGCTCAACTACCTGGCGCATGACAAGGACACAAAGGTAATACTCTATTATCTTGAGGGGGTAAAGCACGGCAAGGAGTTCATAGAAGTTGCAAAGACTGCAACAATGAGGAAGCCAGTGGTTGTGCTAAAGGGCGGGGTCACCTCAGCAGGTGCTGGGGCTGCGCACTCACACACAGCATCACTGGCAGGCAGCAGCGAAGCCTATGAAGCAGTGTTCAGGCAGTATGGCTTCACTATAGGCAACGACCTTGACGACCTGCTCAATTTCGGGAAGATATTCGATACGCAGCCATTGACAAATGGAAACAGGATAGGCGTGCTCACAAACGGGGGAGGCCACGGAGTACTTGCAACAGACGCAATATACTTGAATGGATTGCAGCTTGGCGCCATGTCAAAGGAGTCGCAGACTGCCCTCAGGAAGACAATGCCCCCAATAGTCAACATAAGGATGCCACTTGACATGAGCGGCGAGGCAACCGCAAAGAGCTATGAAGATGCGCTTACTGTACTGGCAAGCGACCCAGGAATAGACGCTTTCATGGTGATAGCCCTGTTCCAGACACCTGGAGCAGATGAAAAGCTTGTTCAAAGCCTGATAAACTTCTCAAACACAAAGAAAAAACCTCTTGTAGTCGTGTGCACAGGAGGCTCCTACACAAAATCACACGCAACAATACTAGAAAGCGCCGGGATCCCTGTTTATGAGTCTCCTACAACAGCAGCAAGGTCGCTTATGGCACTAATAAGCTATTCAAGATACAGGAACAAGGTAGAAGCATGATAAAAATAGACAAAAAGATAAAAAACGTGGTTGCCAGGGACAAAAAGACAATAATGACCATTGCAAGGGAGCCATATCCGCTTGTAGTGGCAAAGGGATCTGGAGACTACGTATGGGACGTATCAGGGAACAGGTTCATAGACTTCACGAGCTTCATAGGTGTCTATACCCTTGGGGTGAACGCCAACGCAGAGATAAGGAAGGCGATAAAGGCACAGGTAGATAAGATGATGCACCCAGCGTTCCTTGATTTCTATTCAGAACTGCCTGTAAAATTTGCGGAAGACATACTGGAAATGATGCCAAATGGATTTGGAAAGGTTTTCTTCTCGAATTCAGGTGCAGAGGCAATAGAAGATGCAATAAAGGTGTCAAGGGAGGCCACAAAGAAAAGCTATGCAATAGCGTTTTACAATGCATTCCACGGTAGGACCATGGGGGCACTTGGTCTAACTGCAGCAAAGATATCTCAGAGGGAGAGGTTTGGACCATTCCCTAACGTTGTGCATGCCCCATTTCCTGATCCATACAGGCCCCCATTCGGCCATGCCGACCCAGACGAATCTGCAATGGCTTGCATAGAGCACATAGAGAAGAAGATTCTAAAAGAAGAATACTCGAAGAAGGAGGTGGCATCCATATTCATAGAGCCTGTGCAGGGCGAGGGTGGATACATAATCCCGCCAAAGCTATTCGTAAAAGAGCTAAGGAGAGTAGCCAACGAAAACAACATACTACTTGTATCAGATGAAATACAGGCAGGGTACATGAGAACAGGTAAGTTCCTAGCAATGGACAACTTCGGGGTTACAGCAGACATTTACACAATGGCAAAGGCGCTGGGCGGGGGATTGCCACTAGCAGTTACAATAGCAAAGTCATCGCTGCCAGACATGCCGCCCGGTGCACACGGCGGCACATATGGAGGCAACCACGTTGCGGTAGCAGCAGGGATAGCATCGCTCAGTTACGTGAAAAGGAACAAGAGGAACCTTGAGCGCATGGTGAAGGAGAAAAACAGGATAATAATGAAGAGGCTTAACCAGCTAAAGGACAGGTACGAGATAGTCGGAGACGTGAGAGGCTTGGGCCTGATGACTGCTGCAGAGTTCGTGAAGAGCAAGAAAACAAAGGAACCAGCGGTTAAGGAGAGGGCTAAGATACTCCAGGAGTGCTTCAGCAACGGACTCATGCTGCTTGGCTGCGGCGTATCAACGATAAGGCTGATACCTCCAATAACCATGTCAAAAGACAGCATAGAGAAAGGGCTTGATGTCTTTGAAGACGCAATAAGAAAGGTGAATCGATGAAAAAGGCATTCGATTTCATAAAAATAGGGAAGCTCCCTCCAAAACCAAGGAGCAGGAGCATGCTCGAGATACGCGGACCGTACTACTCTTCAATAACATACGATTACCTAAAAGGAATCCTTGATGACTGGAGCGACTACTTTGATGGCTATAAGTTTGCAGGAGGCTCATTCAGGCTCCTAGAAGAAAAGAAGCTAAGGGCGATAATCAAGGCATGCCATGACCACGATGTTTATGTGTCTACTGGAGGCTTCATAGAAAGGGTAACATTGGAGGGCACAGACACAATAAACAGGTATTTTAAGGAGTGCAAAAAGGTGGGCTTTGACGTCGTAGAAATATCAAGTGGATTCATACCGCAGCTAAAGATGGAGGACAAACTTGCAATGGTCAAAGCGGTAAAGAGGCTTGGAATGATGCCAAAGCCAGAAATCTCGCTAATGAAGGGAGCAGGTGGAGGCACGCACAAGGTCGGCTATGAGGAAGAGATGAAGATGCGCAGCCTTGAGGAGTTCATGCAAGAGGTGCAGATGCACATTGATGAGGGTGTAAAAGTGATAATGGTAGAGTCGGAAGGGCTTACTGAGGATCTTCCACCAGAAAAATGGAGAAAAGATGTGATAAAGAAGCTTACAGACAGGTTCGGGTTTGAGCCTTTCATGTTTGAAGCCTCAGATCCACCAGTATTCAAGTGGTATTTGAAGACATTTGGACCAAATGTCAACCTTTTCGTAGATTACTCTCAGCTAGTAGAGATAAATGAATGGAAGCTAAAGATGTGGGGCGATGAAGATATTTGGAAAGGAAAGAAGGTTCATTATCCATAATCAAGAAAGCACTGTAAACAGTCTTCCCACGTCTCTAAGGTTCTCCAGATTCCATATCATTTCAAGTGCGAAATCAGTCTGTTCAGGGCTTATGAACTTCTTTGACAGCCTTCTGAACTTCTCCTCTATTTCTTCATCAGCCATGGGGTTCTTTGCATGGCCCTTTGAATAAATCTGCTTCTCAAAAAGCGTTTCTCCACCAGCCAAAGTTATCTTAACGTCAGCAGCGTTTACTGTGCCTCCCTGATCAAATAGCCTTGTGTATTCAGGGTTCTCCAAAACTTTTATCCTCTTCATGAACTCTACGGTGTCCCTATCAGTGAACCTGTGTTCAAGGAAAGAGTTTGAATCGACCTTTTTGTCCATCAGTGCAACCGCGACCATGTACGGCAGACTGTGGTCAGCGGTCTCCTTGGTTTTTGGGTGCCACTTCTCAGGGTCCTTTCCAAGTATCCTGTAGCCTGCTTTGTTTGTCCCTATAATAACGCTTTTCACGCTATCAAGCGACTTTATCTTCTTCCTGAGCTCTATTGCGCACCAGATTGCTGTCTGCGCCCTGGTTTCTGCAGGGTAGTATTTTATCAATCCTGTGCCTATCCTGAATCTGTTCTTCTTGTTGCCAAACCTTTTTGTGTCAACCATGAATTTGCCGCTAACCTGCTTCCAGAAACCCATTTCGCCTTCAAAGACAGGCGCAGGACCTGTCATGCCGTTCTTCGCAAGCCTTGCAGCAAATATCGCGTTCCTTGCCGCGTTTGCAAAAGCCGGCGCTTTCCACATTGA
>JASHRG010000008.1 GCA_030037495.1 Microcaldota archaeon
CTCCTGTATTTCCCCTGGCGGTCTATGTAATCCCTCATTATTTTGTAGTGTTCCTTCGGCTCCTTTATGGGTACATATTTTACAATGGTGTTGTAGATGTCCTTCCTGTACCTCTCTGTGAATTCCTGAAAGTTCATATTCCCCCAAAGCACTTATGACTATAGCAGCTATATAAATATTAATGTTTGTCCGTCGCAGCAAGTAATAAATAAGTAAAAACCAAAAGCCATAACATGGACAAGATGGGGAAGCTCAGGAAGTACTCAAGGCTACTGCAGAAGTATGGCTTTAGCGAAACCTACGCGCACAACATGCGCTCCTGCATAGACGTTGTGTCAAGGAAAAGGGACCGCACCGTTATACTCAAGCTGGTCGACAACATAGACTCTGTTACAAGGGACGAGGCAGCCACGCTGAAGAAGCTGAACAATTTCTTCGACGCAGAGGTATTTGTTGTCTTTAGGACGTACAAGGGAGGCAAAGCAGAGAAGGACATGATGTTCACAAGGCATGGAGTCGACTGCATAGCCGAGAATACCCTTGAAGATGTGCTGAACAGGGGCGCGGTTCCTCGCGCTCACAGATTCATAGGTGAGAGGTACAGGGTTGAACCCGGTGAGCTCAGCAGGCTCAGGAAGCTGCGCAGCATGAGCATGAGCGCACTCTCCTCGCAGACCTCGCTTTCAAAGGATACTATTTACAGGTATGAGAAGGGCAAGAGCTTCGCCACCGCTGCTTCTGTGAGGAAGCTTGAGAAGTTCTTCAATACTGGGATCACAGTCAATGAGGGGGCGCAACGCCAGAAACAAAGCTACAAGTACGCAAAACTGAACAAAAGCCTTGATGTGGACTTCATGAATATAGACTCATCGCCCTTCTACATGCTGGGGAAGAAGCATTCCAGATATGAGGTGGGTTCGGATTCAGACGACAGGACGATGAGAAAGGTTGCAGCATTCTACAGGGAGCTTTCCGAAACGCTTGACGACAATTACTCGTTCTTCATATCAAACAAAGACTACAGAGAAAACATACACGGAATACCTGTAGTAAGCATGAGGGAACTGGCCAAGCTCAGGGAGGAGCACGAGCTGCTTGACATAATAGAGTCAAGGAAGAAGTACTAGGATATTATCAGAAGCATCAGGTTGCCAAAGAGCAGGGAGAGGACAACGCCTATGAATATGGGGAGAGCAAGCGGCATCGCGTCCCTGTAAACTGGGAACCTCGCCTTTATCTTCTTCTTTTTCATAAGCTCTATGAGCTTGTTTGTTATGAGCCTGTCGAATCCATGGACCCTCGCCCTAATTGACGATATTTCAGAGTTCTTCATGAGATTCAGCGCGATTATGTCGCCATCTTCAAACTTGTTGACAGGTATGTACTCTATCATAGAGTCGGTTATCGGCCTCTCAAACAAAATTGTAGCAAACGAGCCTATGCACATGACAAGCAGCAGCGTTATCCCTGCAGTGCTCAGCGGTATGTTGTACACAAGGAATAATCCAAAGGCGAAATAGGCAGCAAGCGTAGCAGTTCCCTTGAAGATATCCCTCCTGCTGACCATGTCGCGCAGCTTCCTGCCAAGCATTCCCTGCGCCCTCGGGAGGTAATACAATGGTATCAGGAGCAGGGCAACAACGCCAGTGCCTATGAACATGGAGAGCGCAAACGGAAGGCCAAACTGCTGGTAGCTTGCCAGCAATGGGGTCTGCTGTATTGGCAGTATCATGGATATCGCGGCAAACTCTATGACGTCAGCGGCTCCAAGCTGTCCCGCTCTGTAGACAACGTAGCCCACTCCGCACACGATGGCAGCTATGCCAAAGCTCACTCCCATCGCGTATAAGCTGGCAGAGAAGAAAAGGGTGACCAGCGCGCCAACAACAAGGGTGCCATAAGCGAACATGGATGGCACGTTCCTCCTGTTGAACACATCGAAAAGCATGTAGACTAATGCTATTGCAACTAGTATCGCGATCCTTGCTTCAAGGACTGGGTCAAGCATCTAATCAATAAGGTATTGTCGCGTCAGCTTTAAATTCGTTCTCAAAGCTTGAGAAGCACCTTCCCCACAACACTGTTCCTGTGTATCATGCCGAAGTGCCTGCTGTCCTGGCTCTTTGATGGGTTGTCCCCGCGCAGGTCCAGCATGTTCTCGCGGACCCTCCTGACCCGTTTGACTATGTAGAACTTTCTTCCTGGGTATTTCAGGACGACAACATCCCCTATGCCTATGCCTGAGAACCAGGAGCTGACAAGCACATAGTCGCCGTTGCTAAGGGTAGGCTCCATGCTGTGTTCAGCTATCCTGTAAACCTTTATCGGGAAATCCATGCTCACACTACCGGGTAGACAATCTCCCTTTCTGTGGGATAGAAGGCCTTTACTCTCTTGGTCTGCACGTTCTTTGTCTTCCAGAATATCTCTGCAATCTTCTCGACGTTCGCAAGCAGGGCTTCCCCATCCACTATGTTGGCGCTCTGCCTGGCCTTTGAGGCAAGCTTGAGCGTGTCCCAGACAAGGCCGTGCAGCTCCGGGTGCGCCTGGACATGTTCTGGCTTGAAGTAGTCTCCCCACAGCACCCTTATCTCGCTCTTGCAGATCTCGGCATGCTGCTCCTTGACAACAGTGTACCTTATCATCTTGTTCCTGGACTCGGCGTCCATTGCATTGGACTTCGCAAGGTCAGCTATTAGCATGTCCATCCTTATCACAGTATGGGCAGCCAGCTGGGCCATGTGCGGGTCATAGATACCACATGGAATGTCGCAGTGCGCATGCGCGACATCAAATCCAAACGCTTTGTCTAGTCTAGATAATACCCTATTGGTAAGGCTTCTTCCTCTCATAAAATCCCCAATGCTAATTCTCATATAAGTCTTATAAAGCTTTATTCAAAAGAGCTAATGCTAGGGTCTGAGTCCTTATGATAAATTATCAGGAAATGGAAAGGAGATGGCAGAACGCCTGGGCCGATGCAAAGGTCTTCGAGCCCGAGCCCAACGAAAAAGAGGGCTTCCTTGTAACGTTTGCGTTTCCTTATGTTAACTCTCCGATGCATGCTGGGCACATGAAGACGTATTCGCTAACGGATTCGTTCGCCAGGTACCTGAGAATGAAGGGCTACAACGTACTGCTTCCCGCTGGGTTCCACATGACAGGTACACCAATACTGAGCATGGCAAAGCGCATAAGCAGAAACGATGCAGAGCTGATAAAGGACTTCAGGGAGATATACCAGGTGCCAGAGGATTCTATCAGGAAGATGTCAGACCCCCTGTACCTGGCTTCATATTTTGCGCAGGACACAGAGGCAGGGCTCAAGGAAGGAGGCCTGGGCATAGACTGGAGAAGGAAGTTCAACAGCATAGACCCCCATTTCAGCAAGTTTGTAGAGTGGCAGTTCCTGAGGATGAAGGAGAAGGGGCTTCTCACGCAGGGCACGCACCCTGTGGGCTGGTGTACTAACGAGGGCAACGCGGTGGGAAGCCACGACACCAAAGGGGACGCGCAACCGAAGATAGAAGAGATGCTGGCCATAAAGTTCAAGGATACTTCCTCAAACGCCTATTTTCCATGCGCAACCTACAGGCCAGAGACCGTATATGGCGTCACAAACATATTCATCAAGGAGGACTCAACATACGTGATCGCAGAGATAGACGGAACCCAGTACTACATGTCAAGGGAGGCATCCTTTGCACTCAGCCACCAGTTTGACATACAGCTAAAAGGGGAGATGCCTGCCAGGGAGCTGCTGAAGAAAAAGGCAATAAACCCGATGACAAAGGAGGAGGTGCCAGTGCTGCCAGGATTCTTCATAAAGCCCGATGTGGGCACTGGCGTTGTGATGAGCGTGCCAGCGCATGCTCCATTCGACTATGCAGCTCTGGAGCGGCTTAAAGTATCGGGATACCAGATGCCGCACATGCAGTACAAGAAGGTGATAGACGTTGAGCAGGGAGCCGGCGCGATAGGAAAATCGCTGGATCCTGCTTTGCTGAATGGGAGGCGCGGCAGCGTGGCGCACCCCGATATACCTGCACTGGCATACCTCGAGCTCATGAACGCTGATTCAAACGCAGTGTATGACATTCTTGAGATGGCCACAAAGGCGATATACAAGGAAGAGGCGCATTTTGGTGTCATGACAACGGGGAACTATACGGGGAAACCAGAGGCTGAAGCAAGGGAGCTAATAGCAAATGATCTCATAAAAAGCAATGACGCGCTTAAAATCTTCATAATCGCAAACGACCAGCCTATAATCTGCAGGTGCGGCACAAGGGTCATAGTCAAGATAGTCTCAGACCAGTGGTTCATAAACTACGGGGATAAGAACTGGAAGGAGCAGGTGAGGAAGGCGCTGCCCAGTATAGGAATATACCCTGGAAAGCTCAGGCCTACGTTCGGCTATCTCGTAGACTGGCTTGACCTCAGGGCAGCAGAAAGGGCGCAGGGCCTGGGCACCCCATTCCCGTTCAACCCAACCCACATAATAGAGTCGCTGTCAGACTCTACGATATACATGATATTCTACACATTCGTACACATACTAAACGCAAACAACATCACGCCAGAGCAGCTGAAGCCGGAATTCTTCGACTATGTGATAAGCTCAAAGGGAAACATAGACTCAGTAGCGGCGTCAACCGGGATGGACAACTCGATAATAAAGAACTGCAAGGACTCGTTTGATTACTGGTACACAAACACATCAAACCATTCCGGTTCAGA
Source organism: Microcaldota archaeon (assembly GCA_030037495.1). GTDB lineage: Archaea > Micrarchaeota > Micrarchaeia > Micrarchaeales > Micrarchaeaceae > JAJZYD01. Next base: position 4,741 of record JASHRG010000008.1, read on the forward strand.
CCTCATAAACAACCACTTCATAATGTACATTTTCACGCACGTGATAATGCTAGAGGAAAAGTACTGGCCGAAGAAGGTGGTCTCATGCGGGCTCCTCCTCTATGAGGGGCAAAAAATGAGCAAGAGCATAGGCAACACCATACCTGTAAGGATACTAATCGCAAAGCACGGATCAGACCCGGTGAGGTTCTCGAGCATAGCAACGGCAGACCTTGAAAGCGAGACAAATTTTGAAGAGGACACGATAAACAGCGTTAAGCAGAAGAACGAGTTCCTGCTAAGCACCGTTGACATGCTGAACAGGATGAATGGGGTTGAGCTGGAGCACATAGACTACTGGCTATACTCAAAGCTCAACAGGAAGATAGAGAACGCAACAAAGCAGATGGACATAGTTGAGCTCAGAAATGCGGTCACCGAGATATACTACAATTCCGTGTCTGAACTCAAGTGGTACGTTGAAAGGGGCGGCCACAACCAGGTAGTGGCGAGGGAGTTCCTGGAGAACATTGCCCTTATGCTTGCGCCCATAATGCCGCATTTCGCAGAGGAGTTCTGGAAAACGCTGGGAAATACCACACTGGCCGTGCAGCAGCTCTGGCCAAAGCCGAATGCAGAAATGGTTGATGAGAACGTGGAGCTCATAGAAGACATAATATCAAACACAAGCGAGGACATAAACAACACGATGATGCTTACCTCAAGGATACCCGCGAACAAGGGCAAGAAGGTAAAGGAGATAAAGATAATACTTGCAGAGGAATGGAAAAGGGCAGCGTTCAACAGCCTTGTTGAAAAGAGGGAGATGGGCCGCGTAATCAAGGAACCGGGCCTTGAAAGCATGGACAAGGAAAAGCTCACGAAATACCTGAACCAGTTCATGAAGAAGCTGGCAACCCTGCGCAAGATTCCAGAGATAAAGGCAGAGGAGCTTTATGCTTCATTCATAGGTTCGAGAGACTACCTGAAAAAGAAGCTGGGCACTGAGGTGACCGTAGAGAGGGAGTCTGCATCGAAGTCCGCAAGGGCTGATAGAGCGCTCCCTGACAAGCCGAGCATAGACATTATATGGGCGTAGTGATGCGATGGGCTTGCTAAGTAAGTATGATACATTCATCTTTGACTGGGACGGCACCTTGCTCAGCGGAAGGGTTCTTTCAAAGATAAATGAGAAGATAAATCCATATTGGAGATACAGGAAGCAGTCAACATTTGAGACAAAACAGATAAAGAAGAGGGGCAGCGGGGCGAGGCAGGCGGAGCTAAGGGCGATGGCGCCCTTCTTCGACATGTTCGTCGCTCTGATGAAGCCCAAGCTGCACAACGATTCAGTAGAAGTGCTGCAGGCGCTGAAGAAGAGGCACAAGCGAGTAGCGCTCTTTACCAACGGGGCCACCTACAGGGTGCAGAAGGAACTCTCATACCTAAAGGTCAGGGGCTACTTTGATACGGTGGTAAGTGCGCAGTCGCTGAACGCGCTTAAGCCAAACCCAATGGGGCTTGAGTTCGTGATCAGGAAAGAGAGGGCAAAAAGGCAGAAGACGATTTACATAGGGGACATGGTCGACGACGTGCTAATGGCGAAGTACGCGAAGGTGGCGTCATGTGGCATATCAGGAGGCTTTGACAGCTATGGAAGACTAAAGGCATCAAGGCCGGATTATCTCTTCAGGAGCATGGAGGAATTCAGGAAGGCGTTATAGCTATTTACCAGAGGATCTGTACACGTGCATCGCCCCGTTATGTATGAACCCTACTTCCAGAGAACGCAGGCTGCCAACGCGCCCATCATTTTTCTTGCCCCTCTCCTCATATATGTATACGACCTTCACCCCTATGTTCTGCGCAAAAAGCAGGAATGATGTGACGTCGCCCCTCTCCCACTTTATCGTCTGCATTCCCTTGTTTTCTGTTAATGGCCCCGAATAGAAAATGTCAAACTTGTCCTTCGCTGCCTTTATCGCCCTGTTAAGGTCATCATCAAGGTTCCTCATAGGCGTAATGATATTCGAAGGTTTTTATACTCTTCTAGTTGCGTTACCCTAGATCTTTCCAGAAACAGACGTAATTGCCTCCCTTGTCAAAGCCAAGCTTCTTGTATCTTTCATTTAGTTTTGAATTGTTTGGGTCAGAATAGACTAGCACCTGCCCGTGTCCCCTTCTAGTAAGCAGGTCTTCAGCTTTTTCACAAAGGGCTTCTGCGACCTTGTCTTTGTTTACATCATCAATCACACAGAAGCGGTACAGCCACGCAACCCTCTCATTCTCGATTAGCGATATAGTACCTACTATTTCACCATCAAGCTCAGCCACAAGCACAGCGTATGGATCCTTCGAGGTAATCCTGTCAATGACTGCCTTGGAGTCCCTATGCTCGCTAAACTCGCCTCCATAAGTCTCTTTTTTCTTATACAGTACCTCAAGCTTCTGATAATCAGAGGCTTTGTACTGCCTCACGTGCACTTCTTCTGGCATTTTCTCATGCCTTTATCACATCCATTCTATAAAAACATTGCTCGAATTGGCAGCGATTTATATAACTTTTTAGCCACAATATCTCTGCTTCGAGAGCATGATGCTTGGAACCAGGGAGTTTCCCTGGTTTCTAAACTTTTTCTAAGCAAAAGAAAAAAATAAAAAAACAACAAACTGCCTTATTCCTCCTTTACGCCGTTCGAACGATGCGTGATCTTGTAGTCAACAACATCGCTGTCCACATGCACAAGGATATCGTACCCGACAAGCTGCAGCCCATCGTCCCTGTACCTCTCAGACACCTTTCTGAGGCGGACGAGAATTCTTGTCAGGCCAGCGAGGGCAACCCTGAGCTTTATGTCGCTCAGCCTGCCTATCAGTTCCTCTTCCTCGCTTATGTCCTTCCTTCTGTACGAACGGCCTATCTGTTCTATGGTAGAGCCCATGCAGAGCTCAAGCTCTTTCTCCTCTGTTTCCGACTTGCCCATACAACCACCTATGGCTCAGGAATAGTGTGCCGGTTTGTATAGCGCTGGCAATCGCTCTCTGTGGTTGGTTTTATCTAGTATAACATATTTATACTTTACTACATACTTGTGTAGCAGATAGCAATGCTTAAATTTGTTGCTGATCATAAAAACTCCTGCCGGCTGTTTGCCGGTGTTTCCAACTGCCACAACCGCAGTTGGGGAATAGTGGCGCACGCCTTCGGGCGTGCGCGTTGTGCTTAGATGCTCGACAACATAGCAAAATACCACAATGGCGGCAGGCACATGGCGCTTATAGCAAAGGCGGCGTTCGCGATAATTGTCGTATTGATAGGAATGCTGCTGATATACAAGCTGCTAGGTAGACTGTAATGTACGAGAACTACGACTTCTTTCAGGTGGTGTCCGTACCCGACAAACCCTTTGACAAGGGCATGCTGCTTGAGATAATGGGCGCAGGCAGATTTATCATAATATATGACGTCGCCAGGAGGGCAACGCTTTTTGGGATTGACCACGCCTCCTCGGCAGCAACCGCGCAGCAGGTCGAATCAGCGCTCCCTGGGGTTTCTCTGGAAAGGCTCGAGGGGGAGCGCTTTGATGATAGCAAGTGCACGGCGCTGTCCCTGTACAGGAGGCTTGAGGCTTCTGACAACCCAATACTCTCTGATCTTTTTGATCTCCAGATAGGGTCAGGCAGGATTGCAGTGGAGTTCGTCTCTATGCGCATGGACGAGGCAAGGGCAGGGAAGGCCTACCTTGAGGGCGTGCTAAGCAAAAGGGAAGCGGGGCACACCAGCTCCTTCCTTTCAGGAGCAATAAACAAGAGGGCAAACATGGCGATACACACTGAGAACTTCAGGAACTCAGAGGAGCAGCTCTTCCTCACAGAAACGCTTGAGTCCCTGAACGCATCAATACTGAAGAACGGCATAGCATACAATGTCTACTTCCTCGTTGAAGGAAGCTCGCTTGAGCGCTATGTAAACTCAAGGTTTCTTGTCTTCTCCAGGCGCGGCCCGGGCTCCCAGAGGCCACGCGCGCTGCCCTTCGGCGCCAATACTGTAAAGTCCTTCCTCAACGTGTACGGCGCAAGAAGCATAAGCCACGTGGTTTTCACTGCAGACGTTTCATCCAGCGGCAACATAGTTGTGGGCACGCAAATGAGGGATTCGGTGTTCGACACCAGAGAAGGGGTAATGATAGACATAACATCACTTAATCTAGGGACCCTGATAACAGGGCTGCCTGGCTCTGGCAAGACTAGCGAGGCCATGGCGCTGCTGAGCCAGGTTTCAAGGAGCTCCAACACCATGGTATGCGTCATCTCGCCAACAGACGAATGGAACGCGTTTGCAGCCTCGCATGGGTACAAGCACATTATACTGTGCGATGGAAGGACACCAATAAACTTCTTCAGGTGCCCTGGCCCAGCCAGCGCAGAGAAATTCTACGAGGACCTGGCAATGGTGCTTTCCTCCGCATCCAACGCAGGCCCGTACAGGAATCCAATGGAGAAGTGCATGCTGAATGCTTTCAGGAAGGAGTATTCGGAAACCAGGGAACCGGATCCCGTTGCTCTCTACGAAGCCATAGCAAAATCAATAGCAGGCTTCCACGCAAGAAGCACCCCAACAGGATACAAATACACGAAGCATGGGGAGAACATCAGGTCTGCGCTTGAGAACCTTAGGGCGATAATAGCAAGGCCTGAATACTCAGGAAAAGGAGGGCTACGCTTCGAGGAGTTGCTCAGCACAGGCGCTGTCTTTGACATGTCAAGGGTGAGCAACAGCTCAAAGCCATATTTCTATGCGCTGATACTAAGTCAATTGTACTCCATAGCATCAACATTTAACACAAACGGTGATGATGAGCTAAGGTTGCTCATATGCATGGAAGAATCCCAGATAATGTTCAGAGATAAAGACAGTCCTGTTATACAGGACATAAGGGCAAGGATACAGGACTTCAGAAAATTGGGAGTGGGCCTGATGCTGCTGGCGCACAACGTCACAGATATAGAGACAACTGTGAGGAGGCTCTGCCAGACAAAGCTCTACCTTAAGCAGGCGCCTGACGTGGCGCCGATAGCTGCAAAGGAGCTGGTCTTCACATATGCAAAGGAAGAGGATGTTGCGCAGAGGCTCAAGCACCTGGATTCAAGGGTAGGGGCGCTGAGCTATGTGGAGAAGATGGGAAGCGAAAAGCTTGCCAGGGACACCGTGTTCATAAGGACAAACGACTACCGGGAAGGTGCGGCTGCGCCTGCGCAGGCGCAGGAAACAGAGGCAATAAAGCCAATCTACATAAACGCGACTATTGCCATAGAGGCTGTTTTATCTGAATCAGAGCAACAAAGGGAGATAATACTGAGCATGAGGAAGATCAGGGTGCTTTTCCTAGGGGAGGTTGTAGCAGAGGGGGATATAGCGCATGGAGCATTCCCTGAAATAAGCGGCCTGCTCAAGGGCAGGGAATATCTGATAGAGGTGCTGGACAAAAGGTCAAGAGCAATATACTCAACAAGGGCTATTGCAGACCATGTGATAAGGGTTAACATCAATTAGGCAAACCAAGTTCACCTCTCCCCAACCTGGAGCTAGTGGAGGAGAGAGGGCGTTGTGTTAAACCACAAGCCATATATATTTACTCATACAAATAATACATGTGTGATTTGTATGAATATTACAATACGCGGCTTGCAGGAAACTATCTTCAGGAAATTCAAGGCCAGGGCTGCAGAAGAGAATGTGACGCTAGGAGACGCGCTTAGCCAGGCAATGGAAGCGTGGCTAAAGAGAGAGAAGACTGGCGCACCAACAGCCAGGTTAGCCGACCTGAAGATTACAAATTGGGGCAAAGGCACCGAACGAAGCAGCGAAGAGATAGACAAAGTAGTATATGGAGGGGAACTTTCATGATATTCCTTGATGCTAGTTTTATAGTCGCCTACGTTAACTCTAAGGATCAGAACCATGAGCGCGCGGCAGAGATAGCTAAAGAGATCGATGCCGGCCTTCACGGCCCCCAGGTGGTTAGCGAGTATATCTTAGACGAAGTGATGACAGTACTACTTGCCAGAACAAAAGATTACGCGCTAGCTGTATCCACAGGCAAGACTCTAAGGAAATACATATTTATACGATCGGATGAGGATTTGCTAGAAAAGACTTGGGAAACCTTCTCAAACCAGAGAAAGCCCTATATTAGCTTTGCCGACTGTAGCACCATAGCTATATGCGAGAGTGTTAGGATAGCAAAACTGGCTACTTTTGACCAGAAGCTAGCTGAAAAGAGCGGTTTAGTGATAGTCAGCTAAGCCTTAATCTAAGCCTAAAGCCCTCGAAGGGCGAGAGAGGAGGAGAGAGGCTAGGTAGGGAAGGCGAGAGAGGCTTTGAAAGCTATTTATATCTAAAGAAAGTGAGTGATTTCCGATAGAATGGGCTTACATGCACAATTGGCTGCTAGAAGAGAAGCTAGAATAGCTGACATGGCGCGATTTGATAGAGAAGGCGCTGAGCTTGCAAAGGGAATTACGGCCTTGGTCCGTGGATGGCGCACAGAAGAGAGGCAGGCGATTAATTACAGCTTAAAGAGCGCTGAGGCAGTCAATTCTCACGGGCACGGCGAATCTTTCAGGTTACATAATGCCAGTAGAGGTGTGAGCTACCTTGGCGCTGCTGGTTCACTCTTTGGCTATCTCATCTCTGGCGTTGTTGAAGCAGCCGTTATACGAGCAGCAACACTTCATGAGTTGCATGGAAGATCAGCTGAATTGGCCGTTGCCATTGCAGCCGGCGGGGCATTGGGTATCGCAGCTTCAACCGCTGGCATGTGTTACAGCCTTAGAAGTAAGGGCATGAGCAAGGAAAATGTGCCAATAGCGATGAAGAGTGTAATTTACGGGTTTTTCTTTGGACCCGTCGGAGGCGCGATCGGCTACGGTGCGTCCCTGCCGCTCCATAATGAAGTAGCTACCGCAGCGTCCACCACAGGTGGCGTAGTTTTGGGCCTAGCGGCTGGAGTATATTTAGCAATCAAGGTCAACCTAGGCAAAGTGCTCCAATCCCGTGGTGGGGTTGGGGCTGGCATGCCTCCTTTATACAACCAGGAGGATGGCAGGCGCATCCCAGCAGAGCTATACATGAGAGAGCTGGCCAGGCAGGCTGCGCCTTTATCGGAAAGGCCAGATTATCACCCCGTGCCTATGACACCAGGTGAGGCACGCATCAAGAAGCCAATGGATGCTGGTGGGCCGGAACCTCTCTATGAGGATAATGAATAACGTCAATCACCTCTACTTCTCATACTCTCCAACCCACGCCTCCTATCTAAGCTAACGCAGGGTTAAACCCTACCCCGCCAGATCCATCTAAGCCCCGAAGGGCGGGAGGGGGAGAGAGGGGTAGGGAGGCTAGAAAGCTAGACCTCAAGCTACCGTTAATCTTAAATACCTAAAATGCGCTAACATAATGTGTTTGAATGAAAATATACGGTTTTGACGCTATAGTCCAAAAAGAGGGCAGCCTCGGTTATGTAGGTAGAATAAAAGAGCTACATGCTAACACACAAGCGAAGACCATGAGAGAGCTTGTTGACAATCTTAAGGATGTAGCTAGGCTTATGATCCTTGATGTACTGCAGAACGAGAAGCGCTATAGCAAGGCTACCGTGAGTAGAGCGAAATTAACGGTAATGGAAGCACTTGCATAAGCTGGTTCTATGGCTAGGATGCGGCCAATAAAAAGGAAACTTATTGTAGATTTTCTGCTCTCTAA
>JASHRG010000009.1 GCA_030037495.1 Microcaldota archaeon
TTACCTATTGCGGCTTTGCCATCAACATCAAAGACCCAGTCCCTTATAGACAAAATTCCCACAATTGCAACATCTGGAGGGTTTATCATAGGCACAGCAAGGAATCCGCCTCCCAAGCTTCCTATATTTGTTATAGTTATTGTGGTATCCTTCATCTCATCTATAGTTATCGTCCTATCCTTGACTTTCTGGCTCAGAGTCTGTATCTCTTTTGCTATCTGTATTATGCTCTTCTTGTCAGCATCCTTTATCACCGTTACTTTAAGCCCATCTGCTGATTCAGCGGCAAGCCCTATGTTGTAATAATTCTTTACTATTATCTCCTGCCTGTCCTTGTCATAGCTTGCGTTAAAGTGCGGATTATCCTTTAGCGCCTGTACCAGAGCCTTGATTATAAATGGAAGGAATGTCAAATGGATCTCTTTCTCAGCAAGCTTTGCCTTCTCCTTGCCAACAAGAGCCCACAGCTCTGTGGCGTTGATCAGGTCCATGTGCGTTGCTCTTGGTATTTTCCACGACTCCTCCATATTTCTTGCAATGGCCTTTCTTGTCATTGACATTGGCTCTCTTGTTACATTTCCTGTGACGGATGGTTGTCCTGCCTGCGTTGGCGCCTTGCCTATCGCATTTTTGACATCATCTTCTGTCAACCTGCCTCCTGGTCCTGTTCCCTTCACAGTGTTAATATCAACGTTCAAATCCCGTGCAAGCTTTCTTACAGAAGGAGTTGCAATTACCTCCTTAGGTTGCGCTGCTGCAACAGGCGTTGTTTTTTGTGCGGGAGCAGGTGGCGCTGCTGGCTTTGGTTTTGCTTGTGGAGGCTGAGAAGGCAGATTGCCTTTTAGTTCGTCTGCTGTTCCGACCAGCGCAATGCTGTCCCCAACATGGACTATTGTTCCCTCCTTGGCAACTATCTTTACTATGCCACCTACAGGAGCTGGCGCATTAACCACTGCTTTATCGGTTTCAATCTGCACTATTGACTGGTCTTCCTTTACCGTATCGCCGTCTTTCACAAGCCACTTTAGCACATGCCCTTCTGTGATTCCTTCCCCAACATCTACGAACTTGAGCTCCTTCATGGTCACACTGACATTATTTTGTCTATTGCTTCTGAAACCTTCGCCTCATTTGGAATGTAGAATTGCTCATAACCCGGGAATGGATACGGCAGGCTTGCAGACGCAACCCTCATGACCGGAGCCTGCAACTGGAATATTGCTTTCTCAGCAATCCTTGCCGCTATCTCTGCACCCGCCCCGAATGATAACTGGGCCTCATGCACTATCATGGCCCTTCCTGTTTTCCTTACACTATTCAGTATTGTTGTCTCGTCAATTGGGTTTATCGTTCTAAGGTCAATTATCTCGGCGTTTGTGCCTTTCTTTTCAACCGCGTTTTTTACTACAGGAACCATAGTGCCCCACGTCACTATAGTCATGTCGTCGCCTTGCCTAACCGCGCTTGCCTTGCCTATTTCCACTTCGTAAGCCTCATCAGGTATGTCTTGTTTGAACAGCCTGTAGAGCTTAGTTGGCTCAAGAAATACAACAGGGTCGTCCAAATGCGCAGCCTTTATCATGAGTCCTTTTGCATCATATGGCGTTGATGGCTCTACAACTATAAGGCCACCAACATGCGAATAGTACTCCTCTGGGCTGTCTGAGTGGTGCTCAAGCGTCCTTACTCCTCCGCTTACAGGGGTTCTTACGACCATTGGGACGGTCCTTGTTGCCCTTGACCTGCTCCTGTACCTTGCGGCATGGTTCACCAACTGGTCAAACGCCAGGTACATGAACCCTGCAAACTGGACCTCTGGGAATGGGTGCATCCCTCCAAGCGCCATCCCTATCGCAGTGCCTATTATTCCCGCTTCCGAAAGAGGAGTATCAACAACCCTGTTTTCTCCGTATTTGGCAAGAAGCCCATCAGTGACCCTGAATACACCGCCGTCTTTTCCAATATCCTCGCCAAGAAGCACTATTTCTTCATTCTCCTGCATCACAATGTCAAGCGCATTGTTTAGTGCCCCTACCATGTTTACATTCATCTAATCACTCTTCTGCTGCCAGAAGTTTGCCTGCTCTGCAGCATCAAGCTCCTCCTGGAGCGTTTCTGGAATGAAGCTGTACAGGTTCTTGAACATGCTTCTCGGGTCTGGCTTGAAAGCCTCCGCCTTTTCAACCGCATCATCTATCTTCTTAAGGTTATCATCCTGCATCTTCTGTTCCTTGCCCTTGTCCCAGAGCCCCTTCTTTGACAGATATGCAGCAACCCTTGCAATAGGGTCCTTGGGCTTCCAAGCGTCAACCTCGGAATCATCCCTGTACTTTGTAGGGTCATCAGCAGTGGTGTGCATGCTCATTCTGTAGGTAAGGCACTCTATTACGCTAGGGCCGTTTCCCGACTTGGCAATAGCGTCCTTTGTGGCCTTGTAAACCGCTATCACGTCGTTTCCATCAACCTGCATCGTCGGGATCCCTGCTGCAATGGCCTTCTGCGCAAGCGTCTGCGTTGCAGACTGTTTTGCCCTTGGCATGGATATAGCCCAGCCATTGTTCTCTATTATGAATACGCACGGAACCTTGAACACTCCGGCAAAGTTCATTGACTCATAGAAGTTGCCCTCTGAGGTTCCCCCGTCGCCTACATATGTGACAACTGCTCCGCCTGTTTTCCTGTACTTCTGCGCGTATGCTATTCCAACCGCATGCGGCAGCTGAGTTGCAACTGGCACAATGTAGGATACGGCATTGACTCCCTTTCCCACGGTGCTCCCTTCCTCAAACCCTTTCCAGTATATGAAAAATGCCTCAAGCGAAAGGCCCCTTACAAGGAAGACTCCGTGCTGCCTGAAGTTCGGCACAAAGAAGTCCTTTGGGCCCATCGCAAGCGCGCTTCCTACCTGTGTTGCCTCTTGTCCAAGAATCGGCGCGTATGTCACGGCCCTGCCCTGCCTCTGAAGGCTAAGCGCCTTCGCGTCAAGCTGCCTCGCAAATGACATCCATTTGTACATGTCTACTATCTGCTGGTCTGTGACATCTTTTGGGAACAGCGACACATCTATTGATCCAAATTCGTCCATTATCTGAAGATAGTCTACAGTTCCATCATAGACGCGCTTCAGCACCAAGTCACCCTGTAGTTATAGATGTAAGCAAGAGAATAAATTGGTTTTCATTGCGCTTAGAGTTTTATGTTGAGCGTCTTAAGCATCATCTCCTTCATGTCAAAAGTCCTTACAAGATGATTGTTTGTGTCAACTATGTACACAACATTGCCGTTCACCTTTACATCACTGGGTTCGTATAACCCCAAAGTGTCGCAGTTCGGGTCATCAAACCTGCAGAATGACTTCATTGCCGGGGTGCCTATGAGCGTAGCCACCTTGCCTGCCTTCGGGTCTATTGTTCTGATCGAGCTGTTGTATGTGTCTGCAACATATATTGTTCCATCATTGGAGCAGATTCCAAGGGGGTGCTGTAGCTTAGCGTCAGCAAATGTTCCGTCCCTGTGGCCGAACACAAAGAGCCCTGAGCCAACAAGCGTGCTGACAAACCTCTTCTTTATGTCTATGCTCCTTACTCCCGAAACCTCGCTGTCCGCTACATAGAGATAGTTTCCGTCAGCCCATATGCCGCTTGGTTGCGCAAACTGCGCGTCTGGGAGCGCCCCGTCAAATATGTTCTCAAAGCCAGCTCCAGCATATGGGAACACGAACTCGCTCTTGGGCTCATAGGCCCATATCTGGTGGAACCCTGCCATTGCAATGAATATCTTGTCGTCGGAATAGGTGATGTCCCACGGGGAGTTGAGCTTTGTATCCGGCCCCTTGCCGGAAAACTCGAACGGATAGTACCATCCCTGCTCACCTGTTCCTGCAACTGTCCTGACTTTCTCGCTCTTCAGGTCTATCTCCCTAAGCGCATGGTTCTCAGTATCAGCAACATATACCTTCTGATCGAGCCAGAGGACTCCTTGGGGCTTCTGGAATGTACAAGAGGAAAATCCCCCATCAGCAATTCCGCGCTTTCCATTGCCTATTACCCTCTTGGCCTTGCCGCTCTTTGCGTCAACAATCAGTATCCTGTTGTGGTTGGAGTCGCTAAGCGCAAAGTCCCTGCCATCAGGAGAGAAAGACATTTTAGCAGGGTAGAGCAGCACAGACTTGTCCTTATGCTCAGGTATCCTTATCTTTATCCTGCTCTTTGCAAGCGCGCCGCCCTCCTTTGACTTGTCCAGCAGCATTTCTATAACCGAACCAAGGCTGGATCCGGTCTGCTCGCCTGATTTCCTGTAAGCAATGTTGCCCTTCGCGTCAATCACTATTATGGTGGGCCAGGCGTTTGCTCCGTAAGCCCTCCATATCTTCATCCCATCGTCTGCTATTACTGGGTGCCTTATGCCGTATCTGTTTATCGCCTCTTCAATGTTCTCGTGCTTCTGCTCCTCCTCGAACTTTGCCGAATGTACCCCTATGAAGACAACTGGCTCGTTCCTGAACTCATCCTCAAGCCTGGAAAGCGTAGGTATCATGTGTATGCAGTTCAAGCAGCAGTATGTCCAGAAATCAAGTACAACAATGTGCCCCCTGAGCTTCTCAATAGATATTGGATCAAGGGTGTTGAGCCAGGTTCCTTCCTTTGGGAACTCAGGAGCCTTGGAGCTGAGCACCCTGTCTAAGCCCTCAAACATAATACTATTGTAAAACATCTTTGATTTAAAGGTTTGTTTGCCCTGCTACTGATATTAATTGCTTGAGATGCAAGTACAAGTATGCACTCTGCGACAGAGCTTCCTCTTCATGGCGGCAAAGCCCCAAGATGGCTGTTTTCTAGGATGGTAAAGCTCTCAAAAGCGATATCGTTTGTGATAATGGACGAGTTTGGTCCAGATGAACTGCTGAAAAGAATAGCAGATCCATACTGGTTCCAGGCGCTTTCCTGTGCAATCGGCTATGACTGGCACAGCAGCGGCACAACAACAGTGACCATGGGCGCGCTGAGGGAAGCGCTGAATGATTCAGGAGAGGTCTACGTTGCAGGAGGCAAGGGAAAAACAGGGCTCAAGACCCCGGAGCACATAACAGAGGGAGTTGATGTGCTGTCCATAACAAGCGAGGAACAGGGTTTCAAGGAGCTGAGCAAGCTGTCTGCAAAAGTGGATTCATCATTGGTTTATGACAATATTGGGATATACCACCATAACTTTGTTTTTTCAAGGTCGAGAAAATGGGCTGTTGTGCAGCAGGGCATGTTCACAGGTTCTAACATGGCAACCAGGTTCCAGTGGTTTTCCGATTTTGTTGACAAGAAGGACCTAGCGAATGAGCCGCATTCATGCGTACACACAGAATTGCACAAGAGCAGCCTTGACCTTACAAACGAGTCAAACTCATGGGCAAGAGCCAGCAGCGTAGAGGCACTTCAAGAATACAACCAGATGCTTACACATTCATACCCGAGCAGGCACAACATCCGCTTTAATATAGACCTTAGCAAAAGAGCCCAGGAAGTAATACATAGGGCCAACGAGCTTGAGCCAAAGGACTTCAGGGAGCTGCTCCTTGTCAAGGGCGTGGGCAGGGCAACGGTGAGGTCCCTTGCCTTTGTTTCTTCGCTGATATACGACAGGGAGCTCGCATACAGGGACCCTGTAGTCTATGCATACAATCTCGGCGGCAAGGACAAAATCCCGTTTGAGATAAACAGGAAAACATATGACAGCGTTGTCTCATCAATGGAGCATATAATAGATTCGGCAAGGATAGAAACAGACGAGAAGTATTATATACTAAAGAGGCTCAATAAAGCAGTCACAAACACTGCACTGTGAAGGCTATGGAACCGCAGGTCATCCTTGTAGACAGCAACGACAAGCAGATAGGCATAGAAGGAAAGCTGAAGGCGCACCAGGGCAAGGGCATGCTCCACAGGTCAATATCCATTTGCGTATTCAACTCAAAGGGAGAAACTATGCTACAGCAGAGGGCAGATTCAAAATACCATGCCGGAGGCCAGTGGTCCAACACGACGTGCAGCCATCCATACCCAGGGGAAACTGCAGACCAAGCAGCGCACAGGAGGCTCAAGGAGGAAATGGGCTTTGATTGCGAACTCAAGCAGGCCTTTGAATTTGAATATGAGACGCCTGTTGGGAACGGCTTAACAGAGCATGAGTACGACCACGTGTTCTACGGCACCTATGAGGGCAAGGCAAACCCAGATCCTGAAGAGGTCAAGGGCTGGAAGTGGATGGACATGAAGGCGCTTAGCAGCGACATGAAGAAGAACCCCAATGCATATACTCCGTGGTCAAGGATGATAATAGAGAGAGTTCTGAAAAAACAGGCTGGCGGATGAGCAGTTCATCTTACGCTTTTCAACCTTGCCGGGCGTGTCCCCGCTTCATAAGTCTTTGCGGATTCCCCGCGGTGCAGGCTTCTTATACATGCAGTATATTCGCCAGAAGTAGATACACCAGCAGTGCTAGCGTGGCGCGTGTGGCTTTCCCCAACTCCTCCTATCGGTTCGGGAAAGGCCAGGATCTGATCGCCGCTGCCTGCCATCATCTGGCGCTGTTCGCTTGCCCTTCCAACTGTTGACCTGTCGTACAGGCGTGCATCAACGTTCTTGCCCTGTATGAAATCCCTATTGAAGTTGAAGTTGGGCACCCCTGAGAGCAGCCCCCTCCAGACCTCCTCAAAGTGCTTTGCAGCGTAAAGCGCCATCCTTGTGTGGAGGACATCCCTCTTGCCTGCGTTGTTCCTGTCACTGGGCCTTGCCCTGCTGTAGAACCTCCTGAACACCTCAGTGTACTCAGTAATATGTGCTATGCTAGTTTCGCTTCCAAAGTAGAGCGCATCGGCAGCATCGTTCACCCACTTGCAGTCAGGATGCGGTATATTGATCACAAGTCTTAGCCTTCCAGTTGCTATTACCTCTTCTATGTTCTTCTTCCTTGGAGTGGGGTTGCCGCCCCTGGCGTTTAGGACTATCACTTCCCAGCCAGATTTCTTGTACACGTCTACGAAGGAGCCAACCAAGCGCTCCAGCGACTCCTCTGTGCACGCGTTTATTATCAATACCGGCTTCTCCCCCGAAATGTCGGCACCTGCCATAAAACCCACCTGATTACTAAGTTTTTCAGATATTTAAGCCATTGCATAGCTCATAGCCCAATCATGCAGCAGCCACCTTGCTCTTGGTGTCGGTTCTCACAAGCCTAGAGACAATGGGCGCCTCCCTGCCCTTGCTTGCTGCAGCCTTCAAATTCGCTTCTGTAATCATGGGCATCTCCCTGAGTCTTTCTGCCTGCTTTGTTATGGCCTCTCCCCTGCCAACAAACACTATCTCCTTGGCGTGGACAGCTGGCGCAAGCTCTGCATGATGCATAGCGTCAGCGCTGATAAAGTAGGTTTCCCCGAATGCAGTTCCTGTAAGTTTGAGCAGTTCGCGCCTTGATGCCGAGCTATCCGATGTCACCACCAGCGCGCGCTGGGTATGCCCCACTTTTGCTTCCACATGGGGCAGGGTTATTGCCCTTGCGTTTGGCACCATCAAAATTATCTCTACATCAGCGCCAACGATCTCCTTTACCCTCCTAACCTCATAATCCGGTAGCCATTTCTCCATGCGTTCAAGCAGTTCCGGGCTCTTTCCATCACCTGGCCTGAGTTTTGGGTCGAAACCTTCAAATGCCCTCTTGATTTCCTCTTCGAGTTTTGGATTCACCTTTAATCCAAAGAAGAGCACATCGGCAGCTATGCTTACATAACCGCAGTCAGAATGCGGCATAAGCACAACCCTCTTCAATCTACCGCTTTCCTTTGCGCTCCTCAGCCTGTTTTCAAGCGGGTCGGGGTTTGCTCCCCCGTCTGATTCGATATGTACTTCAAACCGCTGCTTTATCAGGTCAGACCTGATCTCCTCAACAAGGCCTATCAGCCTTCTATCCATGCAGGGTTCAATGATTGCCAATGGCTTCTGCTCATCTGTCATAAAACCACTAAGAGAATATGTACTTTTCAGATATTTAAAACCTATTCTTGCATACATGCTTAATATACCTTAACGTATATTTTTAAGCATGGAAACCAACGAGCCGCAGCTAAGGAACCTGCTGTCGATAATCGCCATGAACACCGGCTCACTTATGATACTTGCAGGTTCTGTATACATACTCAAGGAACTTGCGTACCTCTACGGGGTAGGAGCGGGCTCTTCCATAACGCTAAGCACACTCAACATTACAGGGAACGTGCTGGTTACTCCTATAGTAGCACAGCTTCTCCAGCAGGTGACGATGCTGCGCGATGGCCTTTTTGAATCATACGCACTCTTTCTCATAGCACTAATCGCAGTCGGCTCTTCGTTCATTCTATTCATAAGGAGGCATGACAGGGGCGCGCAGCGCTCCTCTGCTACATACGCGCTGCTTCACACAGCTTTCAGCGTCATGTATCTGCTAATGCTCTACATAATACTCTCAAGCCTTATTGCATATTTCAACACTTTATACATGTACGTGGTTTACCTCGGGGTTATCCTGTGCCTCGCCTCTGATGCATACATGCAGTATGCGATAAGGCAGCCCATGCAGGTGCAGACCAGGCAGAGGCAGAAAGGCACCCTCGCCATAGACCCGTCAAAGCCCTTCTCCAGCTACCTTGCGCTCCAGCAGCAGTTCAGCGACCTTTCCGGTGAACTGAGAATAGTCGACAAGCACTTCAACTCAGTTGCGCTGGAGAACCTGCACAGGATAATGGAGAGGAGCATGACAAATTTCACAAAATTCGTTATACTCACATCAAAGGAGATGATGGACTCGAGCTTCGGAACAGACATAATAGACTTCAAGAAAGAGCTGAATGGGCTGGGCGTTGGTCTTGAGGTGAAGCTAATGGACGACAAAGACGCAATCGAACAGCACGAACGCTTCATAATGGATGACAGGACAGCATACAAGATACCCCCGTTCAACATAATAAACAGGAGGAGCGAGCACATAACCAAGATCAGCTTTTCTGAGGCAGACAAGAGGTTCCGCTACCTGTATGGCAGGGCCATCAAGATGGAGAACTATGCGGTGAAGAGGGCCAGGGGAGAGGACGAACAGCAATAAATGCCAAGTGCTATGATGCGCGAATTTCTTCTTCATTCAAGGACCGGTTACTCAAACAGCAGTTTCAACGGCTTGATAAATGCGGGAAGGCTCGACATAGTGTATCAATGCATACTGACTTCTGTATTCAAGTCTGCGGCCCACAGGCATGACGTCGTGTTCCACGCCGTACTCAACGGCCCGCCAACCCCTCCTGTCCACATAGCAGTTGCAGGCAGTGAGCTCAAAGATGCAAGGATAGATGAGAGGAGCTGGGAGAGGATACTAAAGAATGTGCTTTCCGGAAAAGAGCACCCCGGGATAAGCATTGACAGGACGCCGTTCCAGAGGCTTGTCCAACAGAAGCACTCAGACAACTATGGCATATTCGTGCTAAACAGCAAAGGGGCAATGATTTCAAACCAGGAATTCAAGGAAAACAACCTTTTCATATTGGGCGACCATGTCGGTCTGCCAAGAAATGATGAGAGCTTTGCACTGAGGTACGGCACAAGACTCTCCCTTGGCAAGGAGAAGTACCTTGCAGCGAGCTGCATAGACATCATAAACTACACTCTTGACCAGAGGGACTAGAATGAAGGACACAAAAGTCATAAAGATAGACCCAATAAAGCCTGAGGAAGACAGGGTCAGAGAAGCCGCAAAATACATAAAAGACGGGAAACTTGTAATCTTCCCTACGGAGACCATTTACGGCATAGGTGCAAATGCGCTCGATGAAAATGCGTGCAAGGAGATATTCAGGATCAAGGGCAGGCCAAGCGAAAACCCCCTGATAGTTCACGTATCATCTCTTGCAATGGCGCAGGAAATAGCAGAAATACCAGGCGAATACATGAATGTAATAAAACGGATCTGGCCATCGCCAATAACATTCATAGTAAAGGCAAAAGACAAGATTCCAAAGCGGGTCGTTGCCGGGCTTGAAACGGTAGCAATACGTATGCCTGCGCACCCAGTCGCGCTTGAGCTGATAAAGAAAAGCGGCGTACCCATAGCAGCTCCTAGCGCAAACCCTTCAGGAAAGCCAAGCGCGACAAACGCCACCCTTGCAATCAAGTACTTCAAAGGCAAGGTTGACTGCATAATAGACTCGGGGAGCAGTTTCTTTGGCTTAGAATCAACAATATTGACCCTTGACAAGCTCAAAATACTAAGGCCTGGCCCGTTTACTCGAGAAGAGATAGAAATAGCGTTTGGCCAAAAGCCATTTGTAGACGATGTTGCCAGGGGCAAGGCAAGCGCAAAGAAATCGATAAGCCCAGGCACTAAATTCAAACATTATGCGCCTGACACCCCATTGTTCCTTTACAACGGAGACGCCAAAAAGCTTGCCGGAATTATAGACGACTTGGGCGCGGCAACGTCTTTGGTTTTCATCGGATCAAAGGAATCATGCAAAGGGCTTGCAAAAGCCACGGGCTGCAGCACAATAGAGCTTGGGCCAAAGGCAAACCTCTACGAAATAGCAAGAAACCTCTTCAACGGGATATCGCTTCTTGACTCCATGAAGGTTGATTTCGGAATAATAGAAAGTTTCGACGAGAGGGGGATAGGCTTTGCGATAATGAACAGGATAAGGAAAGCCTCCTCAGGCAAAAGCTTCGGCAACCTGGGGCAGCTCTCTAAATATCTGGAGAAGGAAGGTTATTAGACCATGGGATTTACTGAAATACTGTGATGAGCATGGCGAATAAATCTGGAAAGGGTTGTAAGTGTGGCGCCTCCTGCGAGTGCGGCCATGGATCTGGAAGATGCATGTGCACATATGCAAACTGCGACTGCGGCTGCAACTGCGGAGAAAAAATATAAATCAGGCGTAGCCCCATCTGTGCAGTTTTGGATAGTCCTTGATCCATCTATCTGATATGTCTATCCTGTAGATTGCATTAGGCACTATTATGTGTTTTAGCGTGTTGTAAGCCCTGGTTTTTGCGTCAAATATCGTATCCCCTCTTCCTGTTATCACAAATCCGTACCCTAATGCGCCTGCAGTCACCCACACGTCGTCCTCCATCTTCAGGTCCCCGACATAGAAACTTTCCTTCACGCTCTCATCAAGGAATATAATCGGCATGCCCTTGCCATACCTTTCAAATCCGTCCTCATAGGGGAATGTAGGCACGCAGACAACAACGCCGATCTCATAGCCGTCATCTGCCTCCACGAAGTCCATGGTCTTCTCAACAAGCCCGACCATCAGGTCTGTTACCCTGGTATAGCCGCGTATGCCCTCAAATACAAGCGTTATCAGTGGATATCCGAACCGTGATGTGAATTCAAGCGGCCATATTCCGTCGTTGTTTATTATGCAGTTCACGTCTATGGTCCCCACATAACCGTCCTTTTTCAGGTCCTCCTCAATCTTTTTCAGAGTGTTCTTGAAAAGCTTCAGCTTGTCAAAGGTGAAGAATCCGTGGGTTCCCATTTCTCCTGTAAACACGCCAAGATCCCCGGTGAGCAGCCTCTTGTTCTCGAAGTTCATATACACGGGCATTATGAATTTCTCGCCATTAAAGAATGCAGTAACTGCTATCTCAACACCCTCTATGACCTCTTGGAGCACGAATGTTGGCTCACCCCAAGAAGTATTCCAGATCCTGTTGTAATGGTCAATCAATTGTATTAGGTCATAATTGTCCTTTGCCTGAGCCACGTAAAGCAGGCTCTTCTCGTCTCCGGCCTTGCCATTGAATTTTATCACGAACCTCTTTGTCTGGTCCTTTAGGAATCTTTTTGCAGATATGAAGCTGTCGAACTCATATGTCTGCGGCACCTTCACGTTCATTTTTGCAAAATAATCCAATGCAAACTTCCTGTCAAGCTCCAGTTGGTCTCCAAGATAGCTGCCGCCAATGACTTTGAAGCCCTGGCTTCTAAGCTCATTTTGCCTGAAGCCGAATCCTATGTCGTCGAATATTATTATGTCGGCCCAGCTCTTCTCCTTCTCCCAGTCATCGACTTTTTCGAGAACGCCATCAAGGTCATCCCTGGAGCTTGGGTCCTGTATAAACATTTTTACAGAGTTTCCCTCTTTCTTTAGCATATGTGCAATCTGCGTGCCGCAGCCCTCTCCCGAAACTATGAGAAATTTGTATTTCTTCCTTTCCTCCGGTTTCTTTTCCTCAACTTTCTTCTCTTCTCCATTGGGGGTTTTCTTTTCCTCCTTCTTTTCATCCTTTTTCTCTTCCTTCTTCTCCTCAACTTTCTTTTCTTCAGGCATTGCGCATCAATATTGTTTAAAGATATGATGATGAACTTTTATTTAAAACCAGCGTATAAAAATAGAATTCAGAGATTCTCAAGTATCTCCTGCGTTTTCCTTACCCTCCCCATTCTCTTGTAAGCGACGTTTATTGCCATGTTGTGCGCGTCTGCAGACATCGCAGTCATGGCGTCTTCTGCAAATATCTGGTTGAAACCATACTCATATGCAAACCTCGCCGTGCTTTCCACTCCGTGGTTTGTCGATATCCCGCAAAGTACAATGGTCTTTATCCCGCGCCTTCTAAGCTGGAGTTCAAGATCTGTGCCATAGAAGGCCCCCCATTGCTTCTTTGTTATTATTATGTCAGAATCCTTTTGGCCAAGCTCCTGCGCAAAATCGGCCCAGTCCTTTGGCATGTCCTTCATGGCCCATTGCTCATCAGTCGTTACAGACAATCTGTCAGCCTGGGAAGCTACTACATGGACAAGGAACACTGGCATGCCGTGCCTTCTGAATGCGTCTGCAAGCTTTGCTGCATTTTGTATCACTGTCCCTGCGCTGTGCGGCCCAAGCTGCCTGTCCATAGACGCTATTCCCTTCTGAAGATCAATTACCACAAGCGCGGTCGTATGCTTGTCAATGTTAAGTTCCCCCATGACTTTAATTTGCAGAGCATGATTATTATGTCTTTTTCTAAGGAACATGGATTACTGTCATAGGGGCTGGAAACCTGTAAATACTACTCAAATGCGTAAATATCTGAAATGATGGAATATTATTATGGCAGAGACGAGGAGCTTGGCTCCTGTGTTGCTAACCGGCTTGCCGGGATCCGGCAAGAGCCTGGTCGGTTCGCTTCTTAGAGATAGCGGTTATGCCGTAATAGACGCTGATCATTCGAGCCTGCAGACCTGGGGTTCTGAGAAGTCGTTGAAACAAAATGCATCGTTCTTCTGGATGTGGACCCACCCGCCAAGATGGCAGGAATCTGAGCTTCCAAAGCTGAGAAGCGATGGAGCGCCCACCGTGCTCGCAGGCTGGTACCCGGGAATACTCCCGACGTTGAAGCACTTCGACAAAGTATTTTATCTAAGTCCACGTTGGGACCTTAGGCTCCTTGTGAACAGAATGCGTCAAAGACAGGAAAAGACTTTTGGCTCAACAGAACCCCAGATAGCCACAGCTCTGATCGCTACGGTTGCCACGGAAGCTGCGATGCGCATGATAGCATTCTTCAACAAGAAGCTCATAATTCTTGACGCGACCAAGTCGCCGCCTGAGCTCGCTTCAGTTATAGCAAAGGAACTGAGGAAGTAGCAGCAAAAAGAAAGCGGACTTGGCGCCCAGCCCACGTCAAGTGATGTGGACTTTGTGTATGTTTATATACATAATCGCATATAGCAGGCGAACATCTAGCAATCTATAAATATCTCCTGCGCTGCGTAGATAGGTAGGTGGGAATGTCGTTTCGACAACAATTGCAACTTGAACAGCCTACTGCAAAGGCTACTTTGCTTAGGCAGGCATTAAGCGATACGTCTAGCGTAGCACCTCCAAATACTGCATTACTTCTCTCAGGTAGAATAGATTCGAGCGCTCTTGCTGCTCTCAATCCAAATTTACCAACATATACCGCTGGCTTAGAAGACTCCCCAGATCTTAAATACGCAAGAAAGGTTGCCGAAGTTCACAAAATTGGAAGTTCATACACAATAGAATGGACGCAAGATAAAGCAATGGAAACCCTAAGACAAACTATTGTCCTAATGCAAAGTTACGACTTAGCAGTCTTAAGTGACATGATAGTTTATGCATGTGCCAAGAAGGCGAAAGAAGATGGAGTGAAGGTTATAAGAACCGGTGATCCTGCAGATGAAATATTTGAAGTAGATGGTTCAAAAGTGGACGGGATTTTAAAAAAATATAGACCACAATCCGAAAGAATAGCTTTACGACTTGGGTTGGGCGTTGATTATCCATATATGAATGAAAATGTAAGAGCCGTTGCAAGAATACTAAGACTAGAGGATAATGTAAGAGAGATTGATGGAATCGTACCATCTGATTTTTACGAGTATTACAAAAGAAAACTTCAAGACCGAAAAGCCCCCTCTTACAATTGGACAAAAGTAACACTTAGAAGAGCAATGTATGGTATACTATCTGACGATGTAATATACAGAATGAAAGCACCGTTACAGTATGGAGCATGGACATATAAACTGACAGGGACATTAGCAGGTTTAGTTACAGAATCAGAGGTAACTAAATTTGAAAATAAAGGCATAAAGTTTTGGCCGGATGATAGAGCAGCTCATGCAGGTCTACGCAAAATCTTCGATTTAGAGGGTTTAAGGCCATTACCAATAACAAACCCACAAGCGGAGTATCCTTGCAATTGGTGTAGCGGAGCTGTTGAACGAGAGATAAATATATGCCATACTTGTGGCGGTTCGCCTCCAGATACTAAGTTATAAATATTAGCAATGCCGAATTAAAAGTTAGTAAATAAATTAGATAAAAGTGGTATGTTGGCAACCGAAGTGTTGAATATGCCTGTAGCAGACAGAAACGCTAGGTTAGAGAAACCAATAGTTCGTAATGCGGATATGAGAGTTGTAGAATCAGCGCTTGATAAGTGCAAAAACCATTCTGATGTTTTAAATATCGGCGAAAAATTAGGAAAGGCTGGTGGATGGCGGGAAGAATTTGAATTATATCACCAGGCCGAATTCAGGTTTCAGGACCATAGAAGCGCATTCCAACGTGCACAGCAAGAAATGTCGACTAGTAAGCAAATACATCGTTGGACTCATTATGAATTAGGCGGTCTTCAAAGACCAAGTCAAAGAGAACTACTTAGAATCGTAGAAGGAGTTTAGATGCTAGCTCGAAGTAGAGCTTCTAGTAGAATAAGTAGTTATTCAGAATGTATAAATAAAGCAGCTAAATTAGAAGCTAAAGGAGACTTTGAAGGAGCAGTTAAAGTTGTTGAAGCTAGGATGAAAAGATTTCCCGAGCAAGAAGATTTATTGAGTCGTTATCTAAATTCTTTGTTAAGTAGAATAGACTGCGTTGAAAGGACTTTACAATTAGAAAGACGCTAATTAAGCTTTACTAATTCTTAGTGTAAGGATTCGTCTTCACTTTATAAAGACCCGAGTCTCTTTACAAAGTTTTCAGCCTTTTGTCATAAGTTATCATAGCGGCGTCCAGCCCACATGAAGTGGTGTGGACTTAGTGAATATTTACATGCACAAATATATTGATCTATACAACATCGATATTGTTGTAGCCAAGCCTTTTGACTTCTTTAAAGCCAGTGTCGCTCGTAACTAATTTTTCGTTATTAGCGATTGCTATTCCTGCAATTAATATATCAAATTCATCCATCAACTTGCCCTTCTCTTTCAAACTTCTGTATACATCTGCGCTTACATCTATTTCTGCGTCATTCAATCCATAAACATTCAGATTGCTTAACAATTCGTCTAACGTATTCTGCTCAGAGAACTTTCTGCCACGAAGTAGCTCATATTTGCTCAAAATTGTAATGGCAGCACTCTCTCTGCCTTTATAAGCTTCTATAGCCTTGATAGCTTTACTCTCCCCGCTAAGCGCGTCTATCAAAAGGTTGGTATCGAATATTACCACTTATTCACTTTTGAATCTGCTTTTACCAAAAGCGCGTCTTCCTGCGTTTACCTCCTTTTTCCAGGCAGTAGCACTTTTCTTATTTAACGATCCAAAGAGGCCTTCTAATTGTGATATATCCCCTTTACTGCCTTTGCCCTTAATCAGTGCCTCTATCGTTTTTGAGAATGATTCGTTCTTTTTCATTTTCTGCAGCTCACTGTATACGGTTTCTGATACAACTATTACTCTAGACACTGATATCATCTATATATATTTCTATATATAGATATAAAAACCTTTCTATCTCAAACGGTCAATTCATATTGAGAGGTCAAGCGTCCAGCCCACGTCAAGTGATGTGGACTTCGCGTATGTTTATGAACATTAAGATATTGAAATATGCATCAAGGCAGATACTTCTTTAATGATGCCTGGTATTCTTTTTGACCCAATGAATGTCTTCCTTTAGGGATTATGACAATCTTGCTATCTTTTATCAGTCGTTTTACGAGCTTTGCTTGGTCAACATAAAGTTTAGGTTCCTTTGACCCAACAAAAATTAGCACCCTTGAATTAATATTTCTAACAACTGCAACAAATTTTAATTTTTTGTAATCTGGTATCCATTTTGTGTGCCATTTCATCCATTGTTTTGGCAACTTCGGTATCGTCTCAGAAAACCACGGCGCTAAAGAACAAAGTATAATTAATTTTGGTTTGATTTTTTGGGCCGCGACTAGAGCAATGTGCGCACCGATAGAATAGCCGAAGAGGTATGCTTCATCACCGCCTTTTCTAAACTTATTATATTGCGCTAGGAAATCCTTTCGATAATCTG
>JASHRG010000010.1 GCA_030037495.1 Microcaldota archaeon
TGCGACGGACAAACATTAATATTTATATAGCTGCTATAGTCATAAGTGCTTTGGGGGAATATGAACTTTCAGGAATTCACAGAGAGGTACAGGAAGGACATCTACAACACCATTGTAAAATATGTACCCATAAAGGAGCCGAAGGAACACTACAAAATAATGAGGGATTACATAGACCGCCAGGGGAAATACAGGAGGCCAGCCCTTCTGCTTCTGACCGCGCAGATGTACGGCGCAAGCGCTTCTGATGCAATGCTGCCCGCTGCTGCGCAGCAGCTTTCCGAGGACTGGATACTGATGCAGGATGACGCTGAGGACGATTCAGAAATGAGGAGGGGCAAGCCAGCGGCTCAGAGGCTATACGGATGGGTCAATGCCGTGAATGCAACGAACACAGGGCATATAGCGATGTGGCGGATGATAAAAGACTATATGCTCAAAGCAGGGCCCGAGAAGGGAAACCTGGTCTATGAAAAATTCTATGACATGCTTGAGACTACGGTTGAAGGCCAGTTTGTGGAGAACAGCTTCATACATGACACAAAAGATCTGAGCATAGCTTCGGAATCGATGTACTTCAAGATTGTTGATAGCAAAACCTGCTTCTACACCATATACGGGCCAATGCAGATAGGGGCGCTCGTGGGCGATGGCAAAGACAAGGACCTAAAGATGCTCAAGGAGATAGGCGACCCCGCAGGCTACGCCTTCCAGATAGTTGATGACATACTCGACATGACGGCCGACGAGAAAGCCTTCGGTAAAAAGAACAACGGCGACCTGTTTGAAGGCAAGCTAACAATTCCTGTGCTTCATGCTTACAAAAGCGCAAATGCAGAAGAGAAGAAAAAACTCGATTTAATATACAAGAAGAAGAGGCAGGAGAAGAGCGAAGACGAGATACAATACATAAGAAGGCTTATGACAAAATACAAGAGCATAGAGTACGCGCAGAAGATGGCAGATGACTTCGGCAAGAAGGCTGAGGCGCTGGTTAAGCAGTACAAGAGCCAGATGCCAAGGAATGAATACACCGATTTGCTGCTCTCTGCCATGGAGGAAATGTACGTAAGGAAGAAATGATGATGAAAGAGGGAGTGCGGATTTTGGCCATCGCGTGTGCACCAACGGAGAAAAAGCGCACATTGCTGGTGGGCGTAATCTCAAGAAAAAAAGTAATAGAAGGGGTAGTTTCAACCAGTGTGGCGGTTGATGGAACAGACTCCGCGGATAGAATCGCAAAAATGATAAATGGATCAAGGTTTGGGGAACAGATAAGGATCCTGCTTCTTAACGGGCTTGGAATTGCCGGCCTGAACATACTTGATATCCAGGAATTTGAGAAGCTCTGCCGGGTAAAGGTGCTGTCAATAACAAGGAGAAAGCCGAGGCCCCTGCTCCTGATAAAGGCATTAAAGGCATTTTCAAAGCAGGAAAAAGTAGACGTAGACGAAAGGGTAGACGCTGTAAGGCGTTTTAGCCGCATCAATTGTTTCAAGATAAAGGGCTTTTACATACAGACGAGCATGGACAGGGGATCCGCCTCTAATTTCGTTGACGAGGCTTTCGAGCGCGTTAGGCTTGCGCACCTGATAGCTAGAGGAGTTGCAACAGGAGAATCACGGGGCAGGATGTGACTGCTTTATTCCCTCTATGCCGCCCACAAGGCTGTATCCCTTTATGTCGTTGTTTTCAAGCTCCTTGACAAGCTCATACGAGGCTATGCCGTGATGGCACACGAATACAGGCGCATCGTACTCGAGGAGCTCCTTTGGGTAGTTCTCCTTGTCGAGTATTATGAATGGGTCAACGTCAATCACCTTGCTCCCATCTATGTTGAGAAGGTCTGCCAAAGGAACATTTGACCAGCCGCCTATCCAGACGAACACCGACTTATCTGTATTTACCAGTTCAAGCGCCCTCTGCAGGTCGATTTCGAGTTCTACTTTGTCGTTTTGCATGGCAACACTTTGGAGATGCAATATTTAAACGTTATCACTCGCCTCCGGTGTAGGCATATCTCAAAACATTCTTTTCCAATGGAGGCGGAGGAGGAAACATCCTCCTCTGAAGCGCAGCAGGCGCGCTTGGCGCCTGTGCCATATGAGCATCTTTACCTGCAGGTATCGCCTTTGTAGGTTGCGGTGTCGCCATTAAATCAAGGTTCATATGAGAAAGCTGGGTTTAAAAAGGAACCGCAGGGTTCGGCGTTTATGAAACAAGGTATAAAGAGCGTTTTTGTGCGGTGTTGGCTGCCATCTTAGAAAAATAGGCTTTGCACCTAAAATATACCTCTGCACCTAAAGTCTGAAATTTGCACCTAGAGGAAATGCACGAGTTAGGCATAAGGCCGAACTTCCATTAATCAGGATGCTCTCGTCTATAAAGTTCAAGATACGTGGTGAGCAACGTGTAAGCAAGTTCTCCATTCAAAAAGAACGCAATTCTATCAGTGTTTGTAATTAACAAATGCTCACGTAGTTCTTGAAGCCCCTCTCTTAATTCTGCCCTCATTTCAGTAAAAGCTTCAAGACCTGATTCTGCTCTATGAGCAAACTCCTTCTTTGCAAAATCATCAAAACTAATAGGGTTCACGACGTTGAAATGTGCTTCATCTTGAATTCTACCTAAAGCAAGAAGCGTATATTTTGCTTTTTGAGATAATGCACTAAATACCTGTCCTAACCTCGGTTCCATGTCCTTTGAGATTGCAACTAATCCTGCGGCAAACTTATCCCCTTTATCTTGTGTATTTCCACTTTCTCTTCTTGGATTTGGTGCAGTAGTTCCTCCACTCATAAAATCACATGACTATTAATTTCTAAGAAATATATATACTTTATGTTGCACTTAAAATAAGCATTTTGCACCTTTAATACCTCAAAATTCAGACTTTAAGTGCAAAGCCAGAAAAATAATAACCTATAAATACATTTTCGTCTATAACTTCTTTGCCTATTCTCATGTTCCCCGGCGTTGCCGAGGGAGAAAGTTAGGGGGCTTCTTGCCATTTGGCGTGAAGCATGTGAAAATTCCTGTTTGGGATTGGATGTAGTCTTGAGCAGTGCAAAGAGGAAACAAACGCACAATGCTTTAAATGCGGTCATTTCAGTACATCGACTCCAGTCGATGCTGCTGGAGGACACTGCTATCGGATTTCGACAGCCATGCAAGTCAGCTCGTGCACCTGCACGGGCGGCGTACGGCTCAGTAACACGTAGTCAACATACCGTAAAGTGGCGAACAACCCCGGGAAACTGGGGCTAATACGCCATAGGCAAAGACATCTGGAAGGAGTTTTTGCTGAAAGATAAGTGAATCGTAGCGATTCGCTTTACGATTGGACTGCGCCTGATCAGGCAGATGGCGGGGTAACGGCCCACCATACCTATTACCAGTAGGGGTTGTGAGAGCAAAAGCCCCGAGAAGGGCACTGAGACAAGGGCCCTAGCGCTACGGCGTGCAGCAGGCGCGCAAACTCCACAATGCGCGTAAGCGTGATGGGGGGAATCCGAGTGGTTCACTTCGGTGAACCTTTTGCCAAGTATAGCAAGCTTGGCGAATAAGTGCTGGGCAAGACCGGTGGCAGCCGCCACGGTAATACCGGCAGCACAAGTGGTGTCCACGATTATTGGGCTTAAAGCGCTCGTAGCTGGCTTGTTCCGTTTCATGTGAAATATTGGCGCTCAACGTCAATGCGAGCATGAAATACCAACAGGCTAGGGAGCGGGTGACGTGAGAGGTACTCATGGGGGAGGGGTAAAATCCTGTAATCCGATGAGGACCAACGGTGGCGAAGGCGTCTCACGAGAACGCATCCGACAGTGAGGAGCGAAGGCTAGGAGAACGAATCGGATCAGATACCCGAGTAGCCCTAGCAGTAAATTATGCAGACTCTGGTGTTGCAATTGTCTTGAACGATTGCAGTACCGTAGCGAAAGTGTTAAGTCTGCCGCCTGGGGAGTACGGCCGCAAGGTTGAATTTATTTTAGCGAAAGCTAGGTAACAACAGACTTAAAGCAATTGGCGGGGGAGCACACAAGGGGTGGATGCTGCGGTTTAATTGAATACAACGTCGGGAATATTACCGGGAGCGACGGCAGGATGAAGGCCAGACTAAAGATCTTGCCAGACGAGCCGAGAGGTAGTGCATGGCGACCGTCAGCTCGTGGTGTGAACTGTCCGGTTAAGTCCGGTAACGAGCGAGACCCTCGTTGCCAGTTGCCACTGGGTAAGAGATTACTCAAGCACTCTGGCGAGACCGCCTCTGTTTAAAGAGGAGGAAGGTGAGGTCGACGATACGTCAGTATGCTCTGAATCTCCCGGGCTACACGCGGCATACAAAGGTTGGTACAATGGGATGCAATGCCGAGAGGCAAAGCAAATCCCCTAAAACCGATCTAGGTTCGGATTGAGGGTTGAAACTCACCCTCATGAAGCTGGAATCCCTAGTAATCGCCTGTCACCATCGGGCGGTGAATCTGTCCCTGCTCCTTGCACACACCGCCTGCCAAGTCACCCAAGTGAGGCCTTAATGAGGCAGTGTCTTCGGGCATTTTCGAATTAAGGTTTCGCGAGGAGGGCTAAGGCATAACAAGGTATCCGTAGGGGAACCTGCGGATAGATCACCTCGAAAATTTGTTAGTGTGCAGAAGCAAGCGTTGTTCCTCTCACTAAAGCTCAAGACTACGAAATTCTTTTTTTTGTTTGAAGAATCTAGCGCGAGCTCTAGGATAGACGGGTATAAATAACCTGCGGGGTAAGTTTTCTTGATTAGATGGTAAGAAGATCGATGTCGCTCAACCATAAATTTGATGTAGAAAAGATGCTGAGAAGGCCTGAAGTCCAAAAAGCGATGAGAGAAGGAAGCAGAGAGATTCTTGAGGACCTAGATAGACTGCACGCACAGCGTCATAGAATGGAGTTGACATCCATAAGGCTGGGCTTGATCGAAGCTTAAAATTACAGTGTTTAAAAACCAATATTAGTCATGTATTAATAACTCTTTTTTCAATACTGAATCATGAAGCCCGGGGTCGACTATATCGGCGTTTCAACGCCCTTCTACTGCAACGATGGAAAGGGAAACTTCCTGATGCACAAGAGGAGCAAAAAGTGCAGGGATGAGTGGGGTACCTGGGATTTTGGAAGCGGCCAGCTTGAGTTTGGCCAGACCCCTGAGCAGAGCGTGCTCAGGGAGGTTATGGAGGAATACGGGGTAAAGGGCGAGATACAGGAACAGCTGCCGACGCACACGATACTCAGGGAGAAAGATG
>JASHRG010000011.1 GCA_030037495.1 Microcaldota archaeon
CAGGCTTCGGAGACCTCTTGTCAAACACGTCGCCTGCAATAAGGATAGCATCTGCTTCCTCAGCAGCCGCAAAGAGCGCCTCCCTCGCCTGGTTGAAGGCGTCCTCTTCAAAGCGCTCGTATCCTATGTGCAAATCAGAAACTATTGCGAGTTTCATAGGACTCACTGCCCTTTCTCGGTTTTAAGCGCGCTTGTGATGTTCTCTCTCATCGACTTCTCCTTCTTTGAGAATTCGTCGAACTGCTTGCTTATTATTGACAGTCTCATCTCAGTTGATTCCTGCTTCTCCTTGAGCTTTGCAAGCGCCTCGCCTTTTGTTGTCTCAACAATGACCCCGCCCATGCTTATGAAGACCTTGCCTGACGACTTCTCTATCTCCGAAAGCGCCTCCTTGTTCTCCTCCTTTTGTATCGTAAACTGCTCCTTCTGGAGCGCAAGCGCCTGCAGCTGCTCCTGTATCAGCTGATAGTCCCTTGTAAGCTTCTCTAGTTCCGCCCTCTCCATGAAATCACTCTATATATGCACTTAGGGGCTTAAAAGCTTTCTAGGTCACCTGTCAGTTTCCCCGAATATTATGTCAAGGCTTCCGAATACCGCAAATATGTCTGCAAACTTCGCCCCCTCGAGAAGCTTTGGTAGCACAGAAAGGTTGATGAAAGCTGGCGACCTTATCGATACCCTGTACGGCCTCTGCTTGTCAGGTACCATGTAGATGAGGCCCTCTCCCTTCGGAAGCTCCCTTCTAACCACAACAGGCTCTGGTTTTGCATTTGGCCCAATCAGCTTTATCGGCATCCCAACAACATCAGTGTTTGGCATGTTCTCCAGTGCCTGCCTGATTATCCTTATGCTTTCCGTTATCTCTTCGTAACGAACCCTGTACCTTGCGTATGAGTCCCCATCAGCTTTTGTTGGTATGCTGAAGTTTATTTTGTCATAAACATAGTATGGGAATGATTTCCTCACATCCTCTTCAATCCCTGATGCCCTTAGAACAGGCCCAGATACTCCAAAGTCCACGGCATCAGCTGCGCTTAGCCTGCCAACTCCCCTCAACCTTTCAAGGAATATCTCATTGGAGTCAAGCACCTCCTCATACTGCGTTATCTTCTCCTTGATATAATCCGTTAGGGCATACGCCCTGTCGGCAAAATCCTGCGGCAATGGCCTATTCAACCCCCCAAGCCTCATGTTGACGTAGAACATCCTGCCTCCTGAAACGTCTTCAAGGAGCTTCAGCACCTGCGCCCTTTCCCTGAAGCACCACATGAACATCGTGAAAAGCTGGCCTATGTCGTTGCAGAGTGTGCCTATCCACAGAAGATGGTTTGCAATCCTTTGGAACTCAAGCAGAATGACCCTTGCGTATTGCGCAGCCTCTTTGACCTCAATGCCCATCGCAGCCTCAACTGCAGCAACGTAAATCTCGTCCCAGCTCATTGGCGATATGTAGTCAAGCTTCTCGAAGTAAGAGGGATTCTGCATGTACATCCTGGTTTCGCAGAGTTTCTCAACGCCCCTGTGAAGGAACCCTATATGCGGCTCAACATTCTTTATCGTGTCACCGTCAACGTCAACCACAAGGCGAAGCACTCCGTGTGTGCTCGGGTGTATAGGCCCAACATTGATTCTCATTACCGCCATATCATTCCATCTTCTTGTAGTCCTTGCCCCAAACAAAGCTCTTCCTTAGCGGAGGATCAACCCCGTTCCATTCCTCAAGCAGAAGTCTCCTTGCCTCTCTTCCAAGTATTTTTATACCAAACATCTCAGAGAGTTCCCTCTCGTACCAGTCTGCCGCGCTGTAGACGTGCATAACGCTGTCTATAGAAGGGCTTTCAGCAGGGAGCTTCACCCTCACAAGCTCCTCCTTCTTGGTCGACATGTTGAATATTATGTACAAGACCTCAAGGTACTCTACATAGTCAACCGCTGTTATCTTCTTCAGATAATCAAAGCCCTTCCCCTTCAGCTCTTCTAGTTGTTTCACTAAGGTTTCTTTCGGTATCTCCTGCAATTTTGCCACCTACCTTGTCTTGAAGCTTCATCAGCGCGGAGAAAAGGTTCTCCGGCCTTGGCGGGCAACCCGCAACGTAAATGTCAACAGGGAGCACCTGGTCTATTCCTTTCACTATGTTGTAGCTCTCCCACCACGGGCCACCGCAGGTAGCGCATTCCCCGAATGCAATCACGTATCTGGGGCTTGCCATCTGCTCGTAAAGCCTCTTGATCCTTGGGACAACTGACTTTGTCACCCACCCAGCAACTATCATCACATCGCATTGCCTTGGTGTGCCCCTGAAAAGCAGGTATCCCTTCCTTTCCGCATCGATCCTTGCCGCGCCAAAGTCCATGAGCTCTATTGCGCAGCACGCAAGGCCGAACTGCAGCGGCCAGAGCGAGTTGCTCCTCCCCCAGTTGATGAGGTCCTTGCTCATCATCTTCGAGAAGTCGCTGAGCCTGGCGAACATCGCGTTTACGCTCTTGTCCTTCTTGTATTCGCCGAGGGACTGCTCAACAAGAGCGCTCATTTTTTGTTCAGCGTTCATGAACTGCTCCTTCGTATACGCTGCCCCCTCAACAGTTTCCTCATCCAAGTCTCTCACTCGCGAACCTATAGCCAACAAGCGCTAGAAGCATTGAGGTTATAACAAGGCCAAGCACAAGCACGTTTGTGCCAAGCGGGAGCTCCCTTGCAGATATGGTCCATAGGACTATTGAAAGCGCGATGATCTCAAAAGGAAGGAACATCGCAAAGAACGGGAGGTATTCGTTTACAACATCGCGGCTTGAGCCAATCGGCTCCTCAGCACTTTCATACGGGGTGTTCTTCGCCTTGTTGCCTATGCTCTTTGGCCTGAGCAGCTTTGACGTGAGAAGGAAAGATACAGGGACAAATATCGCAAATAGCACGAAGAAGCCAAGAGCTATGTAGTTGTAGTAGGTAACGTCCATCCAATATGCTTGTCAATGCACCTTTTTAGTTTTTAGTGTATTGCGTCTACCAAACTGCTAATATTCCTTGTGTAGAAACCATACTATGCCATACATAGTGTATTCCCCGTTGGATTCCGTGTCTAAAAATACTGCGGAAGCGCTGAAATCTGCGTTTGGGCCACAGGAGGCAGAACCAATAGGCGGCATGAAGCACTGGAAAGGGGACGGTTTTGATCTAATGGAACTCAACACCATACACCTCTATGCGGATTTCCTTGATGAGTACATAAAGAATGATGTGATAATATTCCTTAGCAGGCACGGCAGCATAAAGAATATACCCGCGT
Organism: Microcaldota archaeon; assembly: GCA_030037495.1. Taxonomy (GTDB): domain Archaea; phylum Micrarchaeota; class Micrarchaeia; order Micrarchaeales; family Micrarchaeaceae; genus JAJZYD01. The sequence goes on from JASHRG010000011.1 coordinate 3,285, forward strand.
TTACAGTACACCCAGAGGGCAACTGGGCAAACGAGGCCAAGCTTGGAGGGAAGCCAGGCGAGCTCAGCACCGCAGCACCAGTGTTCATGGCAAGGATACTTCATCAAATGAAGAAGAACAACAAAACAGACATATCAGTTACATATGAGGCAACCCATCACGGGCCATTGCTAAGCGCCCCATCACTGTACACGGAAATAGGAGGCACAAACGAGATCAGGGAGAGCATGGACCACGCACTCTTCCTTGCGAGGTGCGTTGTTGATTCACTTGACGATGACATCGCATACGAGAAGGTTGCGATAGGCCTTGGCGGCCTCCACTATTCAGACAGGTTCGCAAAGCTTACACTAGAGAATAAATACCTGTTTTCTCACATAATGCCCAGGCATTTCATAAATCATACAGACATGATACCCCAGGGGGTCGAGCGCTCATCCCCAAAGGCCGAGATAGGTATTATAGACTGGAAAAGCCTAAGGGCGGCAGAGCGCGAAGCCTCAATAAAGAAGCTGAACGAGCTTGGTCTCGATTATGTAAAGATCTGAAGTGGTAGAAATTCCGTCAGCAAATGAGCTATTCTTGAAAAGGTATGGGAGCTACACCGGGATACAGCAAAAGGCAATGGGCGCAATCGCAGCTGGCGACAACTGCGTAATAATAGCGCCAACCGGCTCAGGCAAGACAGAAGCTGCTGTTGTCCCTGTGCTTGACAGGCTCCTCAAGGAGAGCGGCAGCCCTGGAATAATGCTATTGTACATAACGCCGCTTAGGGCGCTGAACAGGGACATGATAAAAAGATTGGAGGGGATGTGCGCAGAGCTTGGGCTGAGCATAGCGGTGAGGCACGGCGACACGCAGCAAAGCGAAAGGAGCAGGCAGGCAAGGAAGGCACCAATTGTCATGATAACAACGCCTGAAACGCTGCAGAGCATACTGCCAACAAGGAGCATAGGTGTTGCGCTGAAGAACGTAAAGGCGGTGATAATAGACGAGATACACGAGCTGTACTACAATAAGAGAGGGGCGCAGCTCTCACTTGCGCTTGAGCGCTTGGAGGAACTTGCCCCGGGATTCCAGAGAATAGGCATAAGCGCAACGGTTGGTGATCCTGAACTGGTCAGGCAGTTCCTCGCTTATGGCAGGAGCTGCAGGGTAGCAATGGTAGACACTACAAAGCAGCTGAGGCTAAGCGTTGAGATCCCGAAAGGGCACGACAAGAGGCTTGAGCCCCTGATCAGCAGGTTTGCGCTTGACAACGACTCGCTGGCAAGGCTAAGCTCAATAATTTCCCACATAAAAGAATCAAGGTCAACTATAATATTCGGCAACACAAGGCAAGTGGTGGAAGCTGTGGGAAGCAGGCTGCTTTATTCTAATGGGCTAGATGACTTTGGTGGCATAGGAGTGCACCACAGCTCCCTTGACAAAAAGGAGAGGATAGAAACAGAGAACCAGTTCAAGAACGGGATTATAAAGAGCATAATAGCAACAAGCTCGCTTGAGCTCGGCATAGACATAGGCAACGTTGACCTTGTGATACAGTATGGATCGCCAAGGCAGGCGCTACGCCTGGTTCAGAGAGCAGGGAGGAGCGGCCACTCAGAGAAGGGAGTCTCAAAAGGAGTAATCATAGCGTCAAACCAGATAGACGCTATGGAAGCGATTGCAGTATGCGCAAGCGTTGTGCATGGGAAAATAGAGAGATTTACTCCGCAGAGCAATGCGCTTGACGTTCTCGCAAACCAGGTATCGGCTATTGCGCTCGATAAGGGAGTGGTAAAGATTGATGACATACTCAGGATTGCGAACAGGTCATTCTCATACAAGGATCTTGAGAGAAAGGAGCTGGTTGAGCTTCTCGAGTTCATGGGCAAGCAGAGAATGATAGGCTTCGATGGCGTGAACGTTTCATCAGGTGCAAAGACAAGGATGTACTATTACTCGCACCTCAGCGTAATACCAGATACTAAGCGCTACCTTGTGAAAAGCATAGCCGATAATAGGATAATATCAAGCCTTGACGAGGGCTTTGTCGCTAGTTCAATAGACGAGAACTCTGTGTTCATAACAAAGGGGCTTCCATGGAAGGTGATCAGCATAGATGAGGACATAATAACGGTTGAGCCAAGCTCAGACCTTGAGGCCGCTGTCCCTGACTGGTCAGGGGAAGACATTCCTGTAAGCAGGCAAACCGTAGAGAACGTTTTCCAGATGTTCCACGACAAGGCAAAGCTGCAGGAAGGCGGCTTCGCAAGCGGCCATCTTACAAGCGAACTCTCAGACTTTGTTGCGCAGCAGGCAAAGGTAGGAATTCCATCAAGCGACGAGGTGCTGGTTGAGCTTTCAGATGAATACCAGATAATACATACAGGGCTGGGCACTCTTGCTAATGAGGCGCTCTCAAGGATAGTCGCCCATAGGATATCGGCGAAGACAGGAAGCAGCGTGAACATGAAGTCATCGCCATACATGATATTCTTTGAGGTGAAGGAAAGCATAAGCCTAAGGCAGATGCTCAAGGAGATAAGCGCATCAGATGTGGAAAAGATGCTATTGAGCTCCATAGAGGACACGGAGCTGTTCAGGTACAGGTTCATAACGATAGCGAAAAGGTTCGGCATAGTAGAGAAAGATGCAAAGCTGTCAAGGTCGATATCAAAGAGGATAATGAAGGTGCTCCACGGATCTCCGGTGTACAAGGAAACCGTCAGGGAGCTTACAAGAAACTATTTCGACACAGAAACGCTGATCTGGTTCTTCAACGGAATAAGCTCAGGCAAAACCAAGATAAGGCAGATATCATCTAAGGGACTTTCCCCAATTGCGAAACTGGTCCTGAATTCAGCATACTACTCAAGGGAGCTCATAATGCCTCTGCTTCCGAGCAACGAGATAGTAGAATCGTTCTCGAAATACCTGTTATCAAAGAGCATAAAGCTCCTCTGCACATACTGCGGGTTCTCCTTCACAAGGCAACTGTCAGAGCTAAGGAATGCGGAGAGCATAAACTGCCCAAACTGCAACAGCCCAATGATAACGCAGTACAGCGACGAATACATTGATGTAATAAACAAGAGAAAAGAGGGAGCAAGGCTGAAGAAGAGCGAGCAGGGGCTGATGAAAGAGATACTAAAGCAGGCAAGCCTGTTCAGCTCTTACGGCGGAAGGGCTGCTCTCGCGCTTTCCACTTACGGCGTCGGGCCAACGAGCGCAGCCAGGATACTGATGATGCTAAGAAGGGAAGAAAGGTTCTTCTTCATAGACCTAATAGAGGCGCAGAAGCTTTTCATAAGAAACAAGAAATACTGGTCCATATGAAAAGCATAGGTATATATCATTTCGAAGAGGAAATGGATAATTCCGGGGCGATGCGTTGGAGCTTACACAGGTCGAGATGCACCAGAACGCAAGGATACTAGCCCTGTTCCTGATAGTGCAGTTCGCCGGATTGCTGCTTGCAACGCAGGTGTTCAACGGAATACCTGTGTCTGAACTGCAATCAGCCACCCAGTCCAGCTCAGGATACCCGACTCCTTTCACATTCGTGCTGTTCTATGCCGGAGCATTGATGATATTGACATTCATACTTCTCATTCTCATGAGAAAGGGAAGCACAAAGGTCCTGCTCCTGTTCGAAGCTGTCGCAATAATCATGGGAAGTTTCTTCTTCTTCCTCATAGCCGTGAGCGTTCTTGCCAGCTACCTCCAGTCAAATGCGCTGGTAAACGGCGCGAATTTCCAGCTTGTTGTAGCAGGGGTGCTTGCCGTGCTGCTGTACATATCAAAGAGAAAGTTCCCTAGAATCAGGAACTTTACAACAATAGTGTCAAGCCTTGGGATAGGCCTAATAGTCGGTTTATACATAAGCTTCGGGCTAGCACTCCTTTTCATGGCAATACTTGCAGTTTATGATTACATAGCAGTCTTTATCACAAAGCACATGGTCGCGATGGGGCAAGCAGCAGTGCAGATGAACCTTGCACTGATGGTTGTGACCACAGAGGGAGAGGCGGTTCCTGCAAGAACGGCGAGCAAGGAGCAGCTGGCAATGTACTCAAAGCAAAAGGGTCAGCTGTTCAAGAACTACAGGAATACTATGGGCGAGCTGCGCAGCAGGAAACTTGTGCCATTGCTGGTCCCGCGTGGCCTTGGCAACGGTGACATAGCTGTACCATTGATGGTAGCAGTATCAGCCTACGCACAGTTCCTCAACTTCACCGTAAGCCTTGTCGTGACCATTGGCGCGACATTCGGGCTCATACTCACGCTTGTGCTGTTGAAGCAGTACAGAAGGTCGCTTCCCGCAATACCGCCATTGTTCTTCGGGATAGTTGCAGCGCTCCTGGTCTACTTCATAGCAATAAGATTTCTCTGAATGGAAACCTAAACCATACACTAGCTTAAATAGCTTTACTGGTCAATAGTAGGGAGGGTTCGGTGAAAGTTGATGCAACATAAGATAATGATACCACTACTTGCAGTGCTCTCCCTTGTTGTTATCTCAGGTGGGCAGGTAGTGGGCCACGCATCAATACGCGCGCCAGCAGTGATAATACAGAACAACACGGGAAGCCTTACAACCATAGACTTGACAATAACAAAGGGTAACGGCACTGTAAGCGTAAACGGGCCTCTTGAAGTGGCGAACTCCACCCTGCAGTCAGCCGTGACGGCTGCGCAATACGCATCAGCATTCCTCAACCTGGACTACAAGGACTACAATTTCAACTATACGATAATAGGCGCTGGCGAGAATGTATCTGGGCCCAGCGGAGGCGAGGCCATGACGCTGCTTGCTGTGTCTGCGCTTAGCAACAAGAAGCTGCTCAATGACTTCACAGTGACAGGCACAATAAGCGGCAACGGGAGCGTTGGCCTGATAGGCGGAGTCTACGACAAGGCAAGCGCTGCGAAGAGCAATGGGATGGCTTTCATACTCGTCCCTGCAGCAGGGTCAGACCAGTTTGAGGCACTGCTCTACCAGCTTGTGCAGGACACGTTCGGGATACCGCTGATACAGGTTGCAAACACAAGCCAGGCATACGGCTACGCGTTCGGGACAGTGCCAACGGCTGGCAAGCAGACAAACACAAGCTTGTACGTCAACTACTATGTCAATCAATTGCCAGAAGCACAGATCCAGTGCAGCAACCAGTGCAACACATCTGATTTCAACATGCTGACAAACTACACTTTTGACTTCGCAAACAGCTCGATAGCAACCCTGGCCGCATCATCGAGCTCCAGAAACATAGCATCACAGCTATCAAGCATACTTGCGCAAGACAAGGTAATAGCAGCAAAGGGCTACCTGTATGCGGGCGCAGACCAGGCATTCCTTGGCTATCTCGACAGCTTCTTCTTCAACAGCAACTACGCAAACGAAAGCACGGGATTATCAGCGCTAATGTCCATACAGCAGTACTGCGATTCGCTTGCCCCGCCGCAGCTGACAGAGCAGAACTACGAGTTCGTGCTTGCTGGTGAGCTCAGGCAGTCATGGGCAGAGTACTACGCCAACAGCAGCATAGCCACGTACAACTCATCAGTGGAGACAACAGACGATGTGCTCCAGATAATGAAGGACTTTGCCGCGCCTGCTAACGCTTGGTGCAATGCAGCATCAGAAATGTACTCTATAGCAAAGCCAAAAGGCGGGGCCAATGTTACATGGCAGAGCGCGCTTGCTGTTGTCGCAACAAACAGGATAAGCAGGGCGCAGCCATTTGCAACTGCAAACCCTGTTTATTACGTAAGCGCAAGGCAGGCATATTCACAGCAGAATTACCCATTAGCCATACTCGACGCAGACTACGCATTTGCACTATCAAATTCATCGCTGATATCTGGCAATTTCACTACAGGGCAACTGCTGAACTTCTCGAACCAGCTTGCGCACAATGCAACGTTCGGCGTTTGGGCAACCCAGTTCTCAAATGAGGCAGAGTTCTACATAATTGAGGCAAGACTTGCGCAGAACCAGAGCACGGTCAGGTCATACGCTGAGTCTGCTTTCTCAGCTGCGTACCTTGCCGCTACGCTTGCTCCTGACATGGAGATAATCTACCAAAACCTGACACCTGGCTCAAGCCCAGCGCAGCCAGGCGCAGGCCATCTCCTTACACAGCAATCGAACACCACCCAGAGCCAGGAATCAACAAACGCCACAGTAAGCGTGCTTGTGCAGCAGACTCATGAGATATTCATCATAGCAGTGGTAATGCTTGTGGTCAACATAGTGCTGTTCTTCATGATAGTCTACCTGCTGCTGCCCACGACAAAGTTCTCAAGAAACCAGCTCAGGAACTCAAAATCGCGCAATAGGCGCAATGGTTAAATTGATATCGCTTCTAAATAGAATTCCGTGTCAACATGGCGCAAGCAATACCGGGGAAGGTGTGTGTATCATGCGGGAGGCTTACTCACCAGTATACAGAATTCAAGTGCCCGAGCTGCGGCAAGGGCCTGATAATCAGGTGCGAGCACTGCAGGGAGATAACCAACACATACAAATGCAAGGAGTGCGGGTTTGAGGGACCATAATGGCGAAGGTAGCAGTTGTGTTCAAGGTTTACCCAAAGGACGGGCAGCGGGCCGAGGTTGTAGCAAATTCAATAAAGGATAAGCTGAAGCCCCAGGGGCTGCAAGTTGAAGAGATAGGGTTCGGTATCAAGTGCATAAAGGTCCTTTTCATGTTCGATGACGCAGAGGAAAGCTCATCAAAGATGGAGGCAAAGCTCCAGGCAGCCGAAGGGGTCGGCCAGGTTGAAGTGGCGGAGGAAAGTCTTGTATAGCGGAACAAGGCAAAATCAAAAAGGAATTAAAGCTTATTTGTTCACATAGTAGCCTGTGGTACAAGTGGGGAGTTCAGCTGCAGCGGTTTCTGCACCAAACAGGCCCAGCGCACTAAGATTAATAAGAGTGGTGGAGTGCTCCGGCGGCGAGCTTTTGCCAAGAGGCCAAAATGTTCTCGGCGAAGAAGCGGCAAGACAGCGAGCGCTTGACATGGTAAAAGCCCACAAAGGAGAGCACAGCCCTACTATAATAGAGAAAAGGCTTGCTGGTGGGCTCCAGGAGATAAGCGTTGTCATTACAGGGAGAGGCGGGGTAATAGAGCGCGTTGCAAAGCTCAGGAGCACAATCCGCGGCGAGTCGTTTGTGGAGCCCCAGGACTGGAGGGAAAGAGACCTATCCACCATAGTAGTGATGGACAGGGCAACCGCAGAAGCAGAGCTTGTGCCGCTTTGCCCAGGCTGAGTCGAACACTTTAAATAAGAAATTAGTGCAATAACCACTATCTGGTTCTATGATTGACTCCTTGGAGATAACCAACTGGAAGACGCACAAGAAGACCAGGCTTGCATTCAAGAAAGGCACCAATGTCTTCATAGGAGTGATGGGAGCAGGGAAAAGCTCTGCAGTAGACGCGATATCGTTTGGACTGTTCGGCGCATTTCCTGCATTGACAAGCAAGAGGGTAACTGTTGGAGAACTGATAACAAGCAGGCCTGCCCACGAGACAGAGGCAGAGATAAAGCTGGGATTCACGGTTGGTGACGACTCATACACAGTTATAAGGAAAATCGGGGAGAAGGGCAACACCGCAAGACTTGAGAAGAACGGCCAGCACCTGCAGACACAGCCAACAAAGGTGACAGAAGAGGTGGAGAACCTGCTGAAAATAGACTATGACACTTTTGCAAGGGTGGTCTACTCAGAGCAGAACAGGCTTGACTATTTCCTTGAATTGCCAAAGGGCCGCAGAAAGCAAGAAATAGACCACATGCTTGGCCTTGACTCATTTGCATCTGCGGAGGAGAACACAACCACGCTGATAAACAGCCTGAAGGGCACAGTTACTGCTGAGCAGGAGACTCTGTCAAGATTCGATATAAAGGCGCTCAGGGAGCAGCTCCAGAAGCTTAACGAAGAGTACATGTCAGTGTCAACAAACACTGCAAAGCTCAGGGATGAAGAAAAGAGGTTCAGGGAGCAGCTCGCAAAGGCCCGCAAGGACTACGAGTCAATGAAGAAGCAGCTCGCTGCGAAGAGGGTGCTCAGCGAGGAGCTCGCGCAGGTAGGCAGCAGGATAGAGACGATAACCAGAGAGATAAAGAAGATCGAGTCAATGAAGATGGACGAGAAGGCGCTTGCGCAACAGATAGCTAAACTGGAGAGGGAGGACACGACAATGGCAAAGGAGCTTGACGGGCTGAGAAAGGAAGAGCGTGTCATCTCCAAGGAGCACTCCGAGAATGAAGCCAACCTGGCGCTGAACAAGAAGCGCATCGCAGAAAGGGACAAGATACTTGATGAGATAAAGGGCCACGACGAGCAGAAGCTCAAGAGGGAAATTGACGAGGCAAACGCAGAGCTCCACGATCTTATGAACGAATCTGCATCAAAGAAGGCTCTGATAGGCGAGCTTGAGGAATGGATACATGAACTTGAGAAGCACATAAGCAAGTGCCCGGTGTGCGAAAGGGAGATGAGCAAGGAGATGAAGGAGAAGCTGCTTGACGCAAAGGCATCGGAAAAGAAGGCACTGGTAAGCGAGCTAAAGAAGGCGGAGAGCGCTGCAGAAGCAAAATCCATGGTCATAAAGAGGCTCACAGAGCTCCACGGCAAAATAACGTTGGCAAACAGCAAGCTTTCCAGCTTCAAGGACATAGACAAGATGACAGACAAGTTACTCTCAGAAAGCAAAATAACAAAATCCAGGCTCGACGAGGTGCAGAAGGCAGTTGAGAGAACTGTAAGGGCGCACGACTCCTTGAAGGAAGAGCTCTCAAAGGCAAGGTCTGACTCAAAGACAATTGAGAGGAAAAAAGAGTACGAATCCGAGGTCAAGAAGCACGAGACAGAGCTTAAGTCGAAAAAGAAGGAGCACGACTCGATAGAAGTAAACGAGAAATCCATGTATGCGCTCCATGAGGAGATAACCGGGCAGAGCGCAGCGATATCAGATATGGCGTCAAAAGCTGAAAGCAATGACAGGTACGCCCAGAACCTTGCACTGCAGATAAAGGAGAAAAAGAAGCAGGAAACAGATTTCACCGAAGCGGAAACGCTCATATCAAGGAGGCAGAACCAGGTGCAGAACCTGAACAGGTTCAAGGCAGCGCTGGTGGAAACAGAGGCTGTGCTGCGAAACAGGCTTGTTTCATCAATAAACTCATACATGCAGAGCATGTGGCCAGAGCTTTATCCGTATGGAGACTACGCGAGCATAAGGCTCAACGCCACAAAGGACGATTACCTGCTTGAAGTGAACACTTCAACTGAAGGGCCTGAAGCATGGATACAGGTAGATGGCATTGCATCCGGGGGCGAGCGCAGCATAGGCTGCCTTGCCATGAGGATAGCGCTAGCCATGGTTGTGGTGCCAAACCTTAGGTGGCTTATACTCGATGAACCAACCCACAACCTAGACTCTACAGGAATATCCAAACTGATAGAGGTGCTCGGGGAGGAGCTGCCCAGCGTTGTTGATCAGATATTCATCATAACTCACGATGACAACCTGAAGCAGATAGCATCAGCAAAAGTGTACCAGTTCGAGAGGGACAAGTCATCCAACTCCTCTACAATCGTGTCTGAGCTCTGACCTAAGCACAGCCATCGGTTTATATACATGCCATACCATCAATAATGGGCGCTCGCCGCCCTACCTAGCCGGTGCAGTATAATGCGATGGTTTTCAATATACGTTTCAATCGTTTTTGCAATCGCCACGGCGCTCTGCCAGGTCTCGTTTGCATCAAGCAATATCGCCAACGTCAGCACAAGCGTGCATGTTCCATGCGTGTTCGGCATGTCATTATCACCGACAAACCCAATCTTTGTGCTTACAGCCGGTGCGCAGGTAGATTACTCCATAGAGAGCCTTGTCGAGTGCTCGATTTCGCAGCTTAGCGGCAATTTTGTGCTTGCCAATTCTGTATCAAACATAGCATATTACACGACAAACACTGTGTTCAATGGCATAAGCCAGACCCCAACAAACGGCGTCTTCAGCATACCGTCAAACTCGCTCCAGCTCGGAGATGGAAAAGCCACCCTAACCCTGAACTCACTAGAGTATTCTAACTTTACGCAGCTAAACTACCAGGTGGTCACTGCAGCAAACGTATTCATAGCTTCGGCATCAGTGTCTCCCACGAACCCCAGCATTGGCGCAACGCTCAGCGCCGTAACAAACGTAACCAATGACGGCAGCCTTGCTGCCACCAACATGATACTAAACATCATGATAACAGGCCCAGGCTCATTTACATACTCTACAAATGTTGTCCTCAGCAGCCTTTCCCCTAGCCAGACTGAAAACACTGACTTCTCAATAAACGGCGCAACCCCTTACTCAGGTACATATTCACTGATGGAAAACGTATCCTACCAGACCATATTTACGCAGAACAGCGTCACCTATACGCTCAATGAGATATCCAGCAACACAACGCTGACCTACACCGTGCCTTCGACAGGTGGCGGAGGAGGGGGCGGCGCGCCAAAGGCTCCGCTGACCCCAACAAGCATATCCCTGCTCTCGTTCACTGAGATGCCGCTTCAGACAACTGTCCTTGCAGGCAACAGCACTGCGGTGAACCTTGGGCTGCACAACAGCGGCGCAGTGCAGCTCTGGGTGAATATAACGCTGCCTACATTCAGGTTCGGCAGCCTCAACATATCTGCTTCATCAATACTGCTGCAGCCAGGTCAGACGCAGTATGTACAGCTTCTGCTTACAGGCGCATCTAACTTCACCCCAAGCGTTTCATACGTATTGCCAATAAACTTTAGCGTCGCAGCTGTGGGCAGCGCCCCATCATACGGCCAGTTCTATACAGCTTTCAAGCTCACTTCACTACAGCCTCCATCAAAGCTGCTGCTTCAGAGCAGCACATACACCTTCAGCTCAACCAAGAGCGTTCTCACCCAGTTAAGCGTCTACAACCCGACAAACAAGACAGTGTACGATGCAGTCGTTTCAACCCAGCTGCCAACTACAGTGGTGCAGCAGAACCTCACCCTTACGCTTACAGGTGAATCGCACAATGTGACATTGCTTGACAACCAGTACGTGCTGCAGTGGAAGATACCTCAGCTGCAGCCGCATGGAACAACCACACTCACATATTCAATAAGCAACGTGGTGTCGTCGTCATACTTCCTGCAGCCAATAACCACACTCTCAACAATATCGCCGCAGCCAATAAGCACGCTGCGCGTGTTCGACATAAAGGTGCCCACGTTCTACGTTGGCAAGTCCTCAAATATAACGGTCAGCGCCATATACACCGGAACTAACGAAACCAACATAACGCTCAATCTGCAGCCACCAGCAGGCATATTTGTGAAGGGCCAGGTCCAGAGGACAACAGTATATCCAAATACCGCATTCACAACGGTGTTCCAGATAAGCCCAATCGACATGAGCGGAACTTCGGTCTTCCAGCTCTTTGTATCAAGCCCCTCGGTAAACCAGTCGTATGTGCTGCCTGCAGTGGTGCTGCCGCAGGGCCTGAACAGCAGTTCCTCAACGCAACAGATATCTTCGTCAGCCGTGTCGTCAATAAGCATGTACGAGAACGCAACAGTGTACCTGCTCTCAGGGGCTGTGCTTCTGCTTGTGGTGGCAGCCGTTTATCTGGTTTACAGGAGAATGACTGCGTCAACGTACAATTCTGAAAGGGCGAAGCTCATGATAAGGATGAAGCAGAGGGTAAAGAGGGAGCTTGAAGGAGAGGAAGGCAAGGAGTAGAGTTGCGGAAGAAAACGATAGTTTATTAATACAGCTACACCACTTTTTACCATAACCCAACACGACCGGGTAAGGTTAAACGGTGTCAGAGCCTTTCGTCATAAGAATATCCTCTCAGAAGGGCGGAGTTGGCAAAAGCGTTGTTGCGATAAACCTCGCAGCTGCGCTCAAGGCGCGCGGCTACAAGGTTTTGCTTGTAGATGCTGATATGTCAAATCCCTCAATAGGCGTGTATCTCGGAGTCGAAGATGTTAACGTAGGAATGAAGGACGTGATCCAGGGCAGGGTCGACGCAAGGAGGGCTGTCATACCGCACTATGCAACAGGCATAAGCATACTTCCTGGTACAATAAGCGCCAAGGAGTATACGCTGAACGTGCAGCAGTACGACCAGGCAATGTCAAGGATAAGAAGGCTGAGCTACGACTTCATAATAGTGGACACGCAGCCAGGAGTTGTATACCCACATGCGTTCAGGAACTACAACGAGGCGCTTCTTATAGCGACTCCGGAGATGTCATCCTGCCTTAGCGCTGTAAAGCTAGCCCATCTGTTCAACAAGTACGGGCTGAAGCACACCCTTGTGGCCAACAGGCTGAGGAACAAGAAATATGAGATAAGCATCGACGAGATAGAGGAGGTCTATGAAAACAAGGTTATAGCGCTGATTCCCGAAGATGACATAGTTCCGGTAAGCCTTTCCCAGCACGTACCCGCGTATGTGCTTAAGAGGGGCGCACCATTCTCAAAAGCCGTCCACGAGCTGGCAAAAATATACTCAGGAAGGGTTGATGTCGAAGAAGGGGATGATGGAGAGGGCAGGAAGAAGGAAGGTGGAACAGGAATAATAGCGTTCCTCAGGCGCATTTTCAGGCTGCGATAGCTTTTTAGCCTTTAAAAGAAAAAGAAATCCAATGGAGCCGGAGGACGTATTCCTAGTTGTATCCGTATTAATCGCCTTGTCCATTCTAATCAGCACATCAATCTCAAGCAGCGCGCAGGGCATAGCCTTCGCAGGCAGCTCAACAAACTCAACCGCGCAACCAACAGGAAATGTAACCTTCTCAGAATCAGGGCTCCCAAATGGCGCACCATGGTCTGTCTACTACAGCAACGAGTCAGCATCAGCAAGCGCGCCCAATACGATATCTGTGCCAAATACCTACGCCAATTACAGCTACATAATAAACAAAGTTATCTACAACGGGACCACATACATTCCCAGCTCTTCGTCAGGCCTTGTCATACCAGGGCAGAATGTCCTGATATACTTCACTGTTCCTTCCCCGCCTCCTCTATTGCAAAATGTAACCTTCTCAGAATCAGGGCTGCCAATAGGGGCTATATGGAGCGTCAACTACAACGGCATAAACACAAGTGCATATGCGCCAGGTGCAATAACAGTCCCGCTTTCCCATGCCAACTATACATTCATAATAAACAGGGTGTTCTACAACGGCACAGCATACATACCAAGCACATCAAGCGGCGCTGTTGCTTCAGGCGAGAACGTGCTCATCCTGTTCACCGGACCAAAAGGCAGCTCAGCGCCAGGGAGCTCATCCGTATCTTCCATACTGCTAGCCCACCTGGGCAATGGGCTCAACAGCGGCAGCGGGAGCGTAGCCAACAGCATGATAGACGTTTACCTTAAACAGTCTGCGCTGACAAGCGTGTTGGTCAACCTTACTGTTGCGACAGGCGCGTTCAACATAAGCATAATCAACCAGTCAACTCCGATAAACGGGCAGCGCCTCGCAGCTTCTCCTGTCTATCAGTACATACAGGCAAATGGGACAGTTACATCAACAAACATAGACAACTTTGCCACAAACGTTACGTATAATTTTGCAGTCCCAGTTTCATGGATCAGGAGCCAAGGGATAAACTACACGGACATAAAGCTATTCAAGTACAACCAGAGCGCAGGCTGGTTGCCGCTTTCAACCACTCCTTCTGGAGCGAACTCAACAAGCTACTTCTACACTGCGTCTTCAGCGTCGTTTTCCTACTATGCCATTGGCTTCACCACAGGAAGCACAGGCACAACGTCTACATATACGATAACGCTTGACCTCAACTCAGGATATCCATTCTACTTCTTCGGCGGGTCAGCGCACCAGAACACAGGCACAGACACCCTTGAAAGCATATCATGGACAAATGTAACAAACAGCGTGACAGCTGCGCACGGCAAGAACGTCACGATGATAGGCTACCAGGGATCTGACCAGGGAACATTCAGGTGGGTGCAGACCACAGGAACAAGATCATTGGCAATAGCAGGTGTTGGCGCAAACGTCTCATTGACAAACGGCAAGCAGTTCGTTTCAAATTCTGTTGATGCAGCAGACACGCTATCATGGAGCGTGGCGAACTCAAACAGCTATGCAATACTGATAGTCTCCGAATCAGGCTACGAGACATTCACCGAAACGTACCCGGCGACGGGCTGTGCCATAGCGCAGAATGCGATTTATGTGCAAAGCGCATACCACTCAAGCTTTGTGCAGGTGCAGGTCTGCAACTCAATAGCAGCAGGGAGCTACAGCACAACCCTTACCCCAAAGACCACTACAGCAAGCGTGGTTTCAATGGCGGCATGGGTTTTCCCCCCATACAGCGTGACGTTCAATTCTCTCAACGGGGGCAGCGTTGTTGAGGGAGGCACAACGCTTATCAATCAAACCGACATGGTGATAGGCACAGCGCCTCTCAACGCAACTGTACCAAACGGGTATGCATTTGCAGGATGGGTTGTGAATTCACCATACGGAGGCATAAACTTCGGCAACATAATAATAGCCAACAGCGCCTCTTCAAATACATTCATAACTGTTATAGGCAATGGCATAGTGACAGCAACGTTTGCGCCTGCAAACTACACCACATTCACTGAAGCAGGCCTCAACTCAGGCCAGACTTGGAATGTTGTCTACGATGGCGTTACAGAGTCGTCAGATACCAACCAGATAGCCTTTCCAAACATACCCCAGGGGCAGTATAGCTTTACCATAGCAAACCAGACTGGAGTGAATGGCAATGTCTTCCAGGCACTTCCGGGCAGCGGGACGCTTGCAGCAGACCAGAGCCTGAACTTCACCTTCTATTCAACATACCACGCAAGCTACATAAACAGCAACAACATAGTGACAGTGGACACGCCCAACAACGCAAGCCTGGTATACCCTACAAACAGCCTTCTGCACAGGATAAGGGTACGCCTCAATACAAAAGGCATAACCTATAACGTAATGCTATCAAATGGCATAAGCGCCCCATCAGGCATTCCTGCATACGGTGAAAGCAACACCTACCAGTACTTCACCGTGCAGGGGAACGTGACAAGCACTGGCAAGAACGTAGATGCAAACATAGTCAGGGCTACTTATAACTTCACGGTTCCAGTGGGCTGGGTCAACGGAAACACTACAGAGCCAGACCAGATAACCATATTCAAGTACTACGCAGGGCAGGGATGGGTCCCGCTTACTACAAACTACCACGGCACAAACGGCACCGCGTACTTCTACAACGCGACCTCAAGCTCGTTCTCAACTTATGTAGTGGCCACAGTGACGAATTTTGGAACCTCTGGCACAGCAGGAAACTACCTGCTTGATATTGGGCACAACGAGGAAACCTACCTCTTTGTTGGCGCAGGCCAGCTTCATGGGTCATCATCGCCATCATTGACAACAAACCTGATAAGCACAACAAGCAACACAAACGAGAAGTTCACCACTACATTCCATCTAAACGCATCAATAGTCGGGAATACGCCGTCGTGGGTATACTTCGGCAACTACTTCCTCACAAGCGGAGAAACCCTGTATAATACGGTTATTGGCGGTATAGGGGCAAACGTACTGATAGCCAATGCCAACGTTGTTACAAACGCGGTCTCAACAAACACATTTGCATTGGCTTATAACGTGCCAGTGAGCAACAGCGTAGTATTCCTGTTCATCGCTGCTTCAGGCAACGCCATAAGCTCGCCAACGCTTCTTTCTGGCTGCACGAAATCTGTATACGAGGCACTTCAGAACGCCTCTGTTTGGATAGCCAACTGCATACAGGGTCCATCAACAGGGAACTTTGTGGTAACCACAACACTCGGCAACACCCTAAAGTCCCATGTCGCAATGGTGGGAGTAGCCTACATATTCCCGCCCTACACCGTAACATTCAACGACTTACCAAGTTCAGGAAACATAATCTCAAACGGAATTACCCTTAATAGCGGGGGCTCGCAGACAGCGATAGGGCTCAGTACAATAAACGCGATACAGGCTCCGAGCGGCAACTACGTGTTTGGCGGATGGACGTTTACTGCTCCTACTGGCGGCGCAACCTCCAACTTCATACTCTATGGCAATACAGCAGTATCAAACACGCTATCTGCCAATGCATATCTTTCAATAATGGGCAACGGCATAGTCACCGCAAGCTGGAACTCCATATGGGTCACGCTCAGCGTGTCGAACTCTCTGATAGACCAGGGACAGAACCAGATAGTTACGGCAACAGTGAGCAACGCAATCCCTGCGCTGCCTCTTACATACAACTTCCTGGTATACAACTCACTGGGCCTTGTTGCGAACTACCTGTGGTCTAATGCGCTTGGCACAAACACCTTAGCGTTCACGGAGAATGCCAACAACGGGATCGGCCTATTCACAATAAATGTTATTGTTACAAATACGCTTTACAACCCCAGCGTAAGCGTTTCCAATACTATAACATATGGGGTAAACACGGCGCTGGGCTCTGTTACGCTGACCCCAAGCAACGTGCTGTGCGACAACGGCCAGACGGTTACCTACACTACTTCATGGAGCGGCGGAGGCACGCCGCCGTACAATGTCATATTTTACAACTATACACATGGATCAACAATAGCAGCATACAACGGCATTACGCTGACGAGCAACACCTACATACTTGCATGCCGCAGCACATCAAACGGCCTGCAGAGACAATACCAGGCATTTGTTTATGACTCAGCTACAAGCAATGCGGAGAAGCAAAGCTCCATAAACACAATAACACTCTATGTATATCCGGTTTCAACCCAGTGGTCATTGTCTCCAAACCCGGCAAGCCCGGGCGCGCAGGAAGTTCTTACTGCAGCATGGCAGACTGGCGTTTCCCCATACGTGGCAAACTATGTTATCTACAGCAGCACAGGTTCACAGCTGGCAAATGAGCTGTATGTCGGGCCAGCAAGCCCTAACACATTCACGTTCACGCAACAGGCGTCATGGGGCTATGGGCCTTTCACTGCGAATATAGCAATAAATGACTCAGCCACCACCAACGGCCAGGCTACCAACTCTTTAACTTTTGTGGTAGGCCCAACGATCACCTTAGCAAACACAATATATGGCGGCAACCAGATAGACGTGGTGGCTAACTCCGCCTCTGACAACGCACTGGTTACTGCGACATGTGTATCGACCAGCACATGCCAGATATGGTATGGCGGAGCCTCACAAGCAAGCGGCACAGGCAGCACAGCGCTTGCATACAACACGCTCTCTCTTGGCTTCACAAGCCTCTATGCAAATGACCTTGGGTATTCATTGACATCTGCAGACTCCCTTGTCAACAGGATTGCGCTGTTCGGCAATACAACGATTACCTTCACGAACGGCCAGCAGACCAGCGTAGCTTCCGATACCCCTATATCATTTACAGTAAACGCGCTCAACTTCACTGGCTGGGAGTCATCGACCCTTAACAATTCTTTTGTGTACTTCAACAATGGGACTGTGGGCATCTCGTGGCTGCAGGGCAATGTATTTAATGAGCTTGCATGGGCAAACACGCTAGAAAACTCCAACGAAGTCCTGTTTTGGCTGGAATCCCCGGAATCTACCTCCTGGCTGGCCGGCTCATCAGGCACAGCAACAGTGAATCTTGGATTCAGCGCAGTGAACATAAACATACTTGATGGGAATTTCATAGGCGAAGCCCCGCAGATTTCCTGCACACTGCCTGCAAACACGGTTACAGGGTGCGCGGCAGGCGAGTACGGTGAATTTGACACAGGCAACAACATGTTCCAGTTCTATGATAACTTCACAGGGACTTCGCTGAACCCTGTATGGTCCACCTTCGGTACGACAAAGGGCAACATCATAATAAACAACGGACTTACTATATCCCAGAACACGCTCTCATGCTCTGGCTGCGACGTAGGCGTCTACATGCAATATACAGCATTGCCGAACAACGGCATATACGGCACGCTTCTAAATGCCACAAAGCTAAATGTCGGCGCAGTAAAGGCAGGGGACGGGTTCGGATTCTCAACTATTGCCCCCACCACGGCTTTGCCCTATCCGTACAACGGCTATTTGGCTAGCCTGGGGTCATCAAGCAACCTGGCAATGAACGTACTATCTTTCACTAGCGCGGCTTCCACAAACCTCGCAGGCGCATCAGATCCTTTGACGAGTGGGTATGCATACGGAAGCCAGCTCCTCTGGTACGCGCAGGGCGCCAGCAGGGACCTGCACTACACAGACCTTGCAACCAGCAATACAGTCACTGTATCAAGCAGCACATATCTTCCATCAAGCACAACCAATACTTTGCTTGAGGTGGGCCAGGTTGCAGCAAGCAGCAGCAACAACATAGGGAGGTTCCAGTACTTCTACATAGCGACCGCGCCACCAAATGGAATAATGCCCAGCGTTTCATACAATCCAACAAGCAACAAGCTGACCACGTGCGGCATACAGATCACAAATGCCCTCCTTGGACCAGGCAATCTAAACCCAGGGTCAAACACCCCATTCACAAGCAACCTCGTGGTCGATACAAACTTTGGCGGGGTAGTATCAGCAAACATCATTGTAGATGGCTCAAGCTGGGTGTATGACAGCAACAGCTACTATGTTTCGAACACTGCATGGAGCCCCTCCAACATCGTTTATACATCTGGCACAGCCCTGATGCTAGACCCTGGTAACTTCATCGACACGCTCATATCAATCCCAGGCGGCGCCTCCAACAGCATATACTTCGGATTTGGCGTGCCGCCTGGCGAACCATCAGGCACGTTCACGCAGAATATAGTGATAGAAAACCTATGCTGACAAAAATTCCACAATTATGTGCATTTAGGAAGGTTTTTAAATAGATGCAGTAAAATTTAACTGACTGGTGAGTGAAAGAATGGCCAACCTCAAGAACCTTGGGATATCCCTAGGGTCCATGATCGCTGTCATAGCGGTCGCATTGTTCATAATATCAATACCAAACATAAAGGTTACTGCTGCGAATTCCACCAACTCAAACGTACTCGCAAACGTTGTGGTAAACACATACTGCGAACTTGCAGTAAGCAATTCAGCTGTAACGTTTGTCGGCGAGCCACCTGGAGGTAACACCATAATCTCGCCGAATGAGATAACAGTTAACAGCGTTGGCAACGCCAACGGCAACATAATGATCTCAGGCAACACCTTCGTATACCTGTCAAATACTATTCCAGTGTCAAACGTAGTCTGGGCCCCAACAAGCGCAGGCGTGGCGACATCAGGCGCCAATGCCCTGACCCAGTACCCAGCAAGCAACGTTGACACAACAATAACACTGCCAATAACAGCAGGGTCGGTAACATCAAACTACATCTACTTTGGCGTTGAGTACGTCCCAGCAGGAACATTTGCAGGGTTGTACACTGCAAACACTGTGTTCTGGAACAAGTGCGGCGCATCAGGCAATTCTCTCACTGTAACAAACGTAATATTCACAGTAAACGTGCTAGGAGCTTGCTTCATATCGCTCAGCAATGGCCTGATAAACTTCGGGTCTATAAACCCTGGCGCAAACACTCCATACACAAGCAATGTGGTAACGGACAATGCATACGGCAGTAACATAAACTCAAACATACTAATAGAGGGCACAAATTCAGTATCTGGCGGAAACAACTTCTATGTATCAAACACAGTGTGGGCGAGCGCAAATGTGGCGTACACTTCAGGGACCGCGCTCCAGCTCTTCCCTGGCAACCTCTACAACACAGGTATATCAATGCCAACCAGCAATGTTGCAAACAACATTTACTTCGGAATAGCAGTGCCGCCTGGCGAACCATCAGGCACATACACATCAAACATAGTGCTTGAGAACCTCTGCTGAAACAGGGTAAAATCATGAGTTACGATTCACCGCATTCAAAGCTAGCCAGTCTAAGGCTACTGCTGGCCCTGTTTCTCGCATCTGCTTCCTTTGCAACGATTGCGACAGCACAGCTTGGCGAAGTGGCGGGTCCTGTTGTCCTACCTGTCCAGGTAGGCCAC